>JBGVGM010000139.1:0-2334 GCA_045121655.1 Acutalibacteraceae bacterium
GAGTTGCGGTCGCAATTTTATATCTCTGCAAACATAAAGCTATAGTCTGCGGAATTTCTATTTACAAAAAGGGTAAAGAGTTAATTTTATCCGTTTTTACAATTATTAACGAAGAAACCCCTACCCGCCGAATTTATCAATCTTATTTGGCGGTATGAATATAAAAGTTTAGTAGTAAGTTAAAACGGATATAATTGGAGCGAAGCGACCCTTAACTCCACACTCCACTCTTCACTCTTCACACTTAATAAAAAACGAAAGGCGGTTTTTCTCTTGAACTGTGAGCTTATTTCCGTAGGTACGGAAATCCTTTTAGGTGACATTCTCAATACAAATGCACAGTACCTTTCAAGGGAGCTTGCTTCTTTAGGTATCGGTGTGACCCATCAGTGTACTGTAGGGGACAACAGAGAAAGGCTTCTTTCGGCAATAGACCTTGCCTTTTCACGGTGCGATATGATTATCTTCACCGGAGGGCTGGGTCCTACTCCTGACGACCTTACCAAAGAGGTCTGCAGTGAGTATTTTAAAAAAGAGCTTATACCGGACGAAAAAACCGCAAGGGACATTGAGCAGTATTTCAAGGACAGAAACCGTGAGATGCCCGAAAGCAACCTCAAGCAGGCTCTTGTGCCTGAGGGAGCAAAGCTCCTTTACAACACCTGCGGTACTGCACCGGGCTTTATAATGGAAAAAGAGGGAAAAATTATGGTGATTCTTCCCGGTCCGCCCAACGAAATGACTGCGATGTTCGAAAACAGTGTAAAGCCCTTTCTTAAGGAAAAATCAGACGCAGTAATTCTCTCCCACAACGTGCGCACCTTCGGAATCGGCGAAAGCGCCATGAGCGAAAAGGTAAGGGATTTACTTAATATGGAAAACCCAACAGTTGCACCTTACGCAAAAAGCGGTGAGGCACTTTTAAGAGTTACAGCCAAGGCTGAAAGCGAAGAAAAAGCCGACCTTCTTATGAAGGATACCATTGAAGAGATAAAAAAACGGTTGGGGGATTACATTTACGGAATTGACGTAAACTCCACTGAGGAGGCACTCAGCAAAGCTTTAAAAGAAAAAAAGCTTACCGTTTCCTTTGCAGAGAGCTGTACAGGCGGACTTTGCGGAAAAAGAATGACGGATTTAAGCGGTGCTTCACAGATTTTTCACTGCGGTGTTATATCCTACAGCAACGAAATCAAGGAAAAGGTGCTTTCCGTAAAAAGAGAGCATCTGAAAAAATACGGGGCAGTAAGCAAAATTGTTGCCACCGAAATGGCAGAGGGAGTGCGCAAGCTTTCATCCTCCTCAATCGGTGTCAGTATAACCGGTGAAGCAGGCCCCACAAGCGGTGACGGAAAACCCGTAGGACTTATTTACGTGGCAGTTACCGACGGAAACAGAGTGCTTATTGAAGAGCTTCACGGCCGTGCAGGCGGAGACAACTGCAGAAATTACAACAGAATCTATGCCGCTTCAAGTGCTTTCAATGCGGCAAGAGTGTTCTTGGAAAAAGGCTCTGCGAAAAGGTCAGAGAGCCTTAAGGAGTTTTTGAACTCATATTAAAGGTGGCGTATCACCTTAAGGAATGAAGCAAGAATGAAAATAATTTACGACAGTGATAACAATTTTGAGAACTCAGAAAACGAATCATACGGTTCTATTGAGGCTCAGGATGTTGAAATAACATTTGACAGCAAGGGTAAGCCTCAGGCTCCTACACGCCCGAAGCCGAACCTTACCACTCCCTCGGAAATGAGAGGGGAAGCGCCTGCAGCAGAGACTGTACCTCAGGCACAGAATATGCAGAACACTGCAGGAATGCCGGTTTACGGTGCGCCCATACAGCTGACACCTGAACAGTGGAATATGATGATGGCGCAGTTTGCTGCAATGCAGCAGGGTGCAGTATATACTCAGCAGGTTCCGCCTATGCCCGGTGAAGTGCCCTATCAGCAGTCACCCTATCAGCCCTTTGTTCCCTATCAGCCGGCTCAGCCCATATTTGACGGCAACGGTCAGAATCCTCAGACCAGGGTGCTTTATCAGAGCGCGGATTTTGAAATGAACGAAAAAGCACCTGTTCAGGATGAGCCTGTTCCCGAACCTGTGTTCAGGCAGGAAATGGACATTGAGGAAGAAACCGTACCTTTAGGCGGACTTAAGAACTCACCTTTCAGTGTTGACGAAAATGAAATGACAATGTTTGAGTTTGATGCCATGGCAAAGAAGATGAATGTGCCTCAGTATAAAAAAGACGAAGAGGATGAACCTGAAGAGGTTATCCCTGACGATACAGAAGCTGAAGAAGAGGAAGCACCGAAGAAAAAGCTTCCCACA
>JBGVGM010000140.1:0-14487 GCA_045121655.1 Acutalibacteraceae bacterium
GAATACAAGGATATAACAAAGCTTATTATTGCTCAGAGAATCACCTCAATTATGGACACAGACAGAATTATTGTTATTGACGGCGGTAAAATCGACTCCATAGGTACTCACAGTGAGCTTCTTACAAAGAGCGAAATTTACCACGAAATATTTGTATCTCAGCAGGAAGGAGTGTTGGCACAATGAGTAAGAATACTCCCGAAGAAATCGTAAAGAACGAAGAAGCTGAAGTTCATACAACAGCTGATGAAACAGCTGTAAAAAAAGACAAGAAAAAGAAAAAAGGGCTTCGTTCACGCCTTGCTCCGTCTGAAAAAAAGCCCCCCGAAAATGAGACTGAGGAAGAAAAAGCTGAGCGTCTCAAAAAGGAAGAAAAGAAGAAAAAGAGCAAGCCCAAGGATATTAAAGCTGCATCAAAAAGACTTATAAAGTACATTACGCGTTACAAGGCTTTGCTTGTTCTGTCTGCTTTTCTTATTGTATCCACAACGGTTGTAAGTGTACTCGCATCTCTTACAACCTATCCCATATATGAAGTTCTCGAAACCGTACTTGTTGATAAAAGCATGGGCGTTTCCGATGCTATGAGTGAAATTATCAAATGGGTAATCATTATGGCTATCGCCTACGGCTTCTCGGCAATTTTCAACCTTGTTTATCAGCGCATTATGCTCCACGTTTCAACAAGCACCCTCAAGGATATGAGAAGAGAGCTTTTCAACCACCTTCAGGGGCTTCCCATTGAGTATTTTGACAAAAGAAAAACCGGCGAAATAATGAGCCATTTCACAAACGACCTCAACAAGGTAAGCTCACTTATCAGCAGTAACTTCCCCACCCTCATTTCCTCCTCAATCCAGGCGGTTATGACTATCGGCATTATGCTTGTTTTAAGCTGGAAGCTTACTCTTACAATTACGGTTGCAATTTTCCTTATGTTTGCAGTTGTAATGATTATCACTGCAAAGTGCTCACCTCTTTTCAAGGGTCAGCAAAAGGCTATTGCCGAGGTAAACGGTTACACTGAAGAGTACATCAAGGGTATTAAGAACGTCAAGCTTTTCTGCCACGAGGAAAAGGTTAAAAACGGCTTCCACGTTCTTAATGAAAACTACAGAAAAATCGGTGTAAAGGCAAACGTAATCGGCGGACTTATGAGTCCTCTTATGAGCCTTATTTCAAGAGTCAACTACGCAGTTGCCGTTCTTCTCGGTGCGTTTATGGTAATTAATGATGCTATGACTGCTCCCGGACTTGTAACCTATCTCAAGTATGTAAGCAGCTACGCTTCACCGGTTGCTTCTCTTGCAAGCTGCTACACCTCACTTGTTGCCGCACTTGCAGGTGCTGAGCGTGTATTTGAAGTTCTCGACACACCTCACGAAACTGACGAAGGCAAGGTTACACTTGTACGCATCATCAGAAATGCTCTCGGAGAAGAGGAAGAAACCGAATCAGCTGAAGGTACGCTTTCATGGAAGATTCCCACAGAAAACGGTGTAAGCTATAAGGCACTCAAGGGAAACGTCAAGGTTAAGGACGTAACCTTTGCATACGTTCCCGGCACAGATGTTCTTAAAAATATCAACGTTGACGCTGAAGGAGGCACAAAGGTAGCCTTCGTAGGCTCAACCGGTGCAGGCAAAACCACAATCACCAACCTTATCAACCGTTTCTATGAGGTTGAAAACGGTGAAATCACCATTGACGGAATTCCCGTTAAGGATATTAAAAAGGATTCTCTCAGAGGAACAATGGCAATGGTTCTTCAGGACACCAAGCTTTTCAGAGGTACCATCAAGGAAAATATCCGTTACGGAAAGCTTGATGCAACAGACGAGGAAGTTATTGAAGCTGCAAAGGTAGCAAACGCACACGACTTTATTGTTGCTCTTCCCAACGGCTACGAAACCGAGCTTAAAGAAGGCGGAAACAACATTTCCACCGGTCAGGCACAGCTTATCAATATTGCCCGAGCTGCAATTGCAAAAGCTCCCATTCTTATTCTTGACGAAGCAACCTCTTCGGTAGACACCCGTACAGAGCGTCTTATTGAAAAGGGTATGGACAGAATTATGGAAGAAAGAACCGTATTCGTAATTGCCCATCGACTTTCAACAGTAAGAAACTCCGACGATATCGTTGTTCTTGAAAACGGTGAAATAATTGAAGAAGGCAACCACGACCAGCTTATTGCTCAGGGCGGAAAGTACTATCAGCTTTACACCGGCACATTTGAAATGACATAAAAAACGAGACTGTATCAACTGAATTTTACAGATTGATACAGTCTTATTTTTTGTCTCTCCACCATTAAGGAATCAAGACTCGCTGTTTCTGTTTGCTATTATCGCCTGAGCGATTCCGTCAAGCAATAATTTTTCTTTTTCACTGCGAAGAGAAAGCGTAGCTTTTAAACAGATATCAGCTTCCGACTCAGAGACTTTCTCATCGTGCAATATTTTATCTACAGACATACCTGTTTTTTTGCTATCAGAAAGAGAATATCCACGGATGGCTTTCTGTGTCCGCTTTCCATATGTTTAATGTGTGTCGAAGAAACGTCCAGCATTTCGGCGAATTCTTCCTGTGACATACCTGAGGCAATTCTTGTCTGTTTAATCGTTGTTGCAAGACGCTTGTATTCATCCATTCTCTTTCAGCTCCTTTTAGGATAGCATACTGCTAATTCTTTGTCTTGACAATTAGCTTAAAGTTATATATAATTAGCTAAAAGAGCCTATTAAAAGGAAATTGAAATAATGAAAAAAATCCTTATGAGAGCACAAATGCAGCACGATGCGGCATTCTCCCCGGACACCGTTCTTTTAGAAAACCTTATGGGCGGCAACAGCGGTAACTGGCTTTATCAATACAGTTTATTCAGAACACTGATGGTTGACAGTTCGGTTAAAATTGACATATTCAATGCCAACAAACAGACCGTGGATGACTCTTTTATAAAATCTGTAAATGAAAGCTACGACTGTTTCGTAATCCCCCTTGCAAATGCGTTTAAAAAGAGTTTCGGCAAAGAACTGAGAACTCTTACCAGGATGGTCAAAAAGCTTAAAATACCGTGCATTGTAATCGGAATCGGTATTCAGATGAAGCTTGGAAAGGATTTCTGTGCAGCGTATGAAGATAAGGAAGCAGCCAAAAATTTTGTAAAAGCAGTTCTTGATAAATCCTCTGTAATAGGAGTCCGTGGTGAAGCCACTGCAGATTTTCTGAAATATCTGGGATTTAAGGAGGAGCAGGATTTTACGGTAATCGGTTGCCCTTCAATGTATCTTTACGGCTCAACATTACCCGAAGTAAAGCCATTTTCTTACAGTGATGACAGCCTTTATCTTTACCACTCAAAGGTGGAACATGAAAATGAAAAAGTAATCGCGCTTATGAGTAATGCTGTAAAAGAACACCCCAACTATCTGTATGCACCTCAACGTCTTGGTGATATGATTAAAAGTTATTTCGGAACCGATTACCTCTTTGCTGAAAGCAACACATCAAACCGCTTTTTTGAAAATTCAAGAACTGTCTACTTTACAAGCCCCTATCAATGGACTGACTATCTTTCAAAAAACGTTGCATTTTCATTCGGCACACGTTTTCACGGCAGTGTTGCAGCAACTCTTTCAGGTGTACCTGCGTTTATTGTTGCAACTGACCAAAGGGTAGCTGAATTAGCTTCTTACCACAACATCGCCTACACCACGATTAAAGAAACTGACAGTTTGTCCACTATCAGATCACTCACAGAAGATGTCGATTTTAATCTTATACATCAAGGTCATGCTATCCGTTTCAACCATTTCGTAGACTTCTTAGAAAAGAACGGACTGGATAATATTTATTCGGACGACAGAAACCGCAAAGATGCATATTTTGACACAATAATAAAAAATCTGTCTTTCTCCGATGACGTTCTTTCTTTTGAAGCTGTTGATGGTAACACCAAAGCAATGCGAACCAAAAAAGCCGCGGAATTTTATTCGGACAGATTTTCAGAAGCCCAGAAAAAACTTAAAGAACAGAAAGAAAAAACAAAGGAGCTTCAAAAACAGCTTGCCGAAAAAGATTCGCATTCATGCTTTTTGAAAAGGCTGTTTAAGTAATCTTATCGCACACTTCATAACGAGGTGTGCGATGTTTTTATTTTCCAAGAACGCTTTCAGGGTTTACTCTGTCGTCATTCCTGATTATTTCAAGGTGAAGATGGCTTTCCTCTGCACTTTCGCAGGGGATTTTTCCAACCTTACCAACAGTGTCACCCTCTGCTACAACGGTGTTGATTTTAACCGTTGTCCCTTGCTGAAGTCCGCAGTATCTCGCAGTAAAATCACCGCAGTCAATTTCGATTATATAGCCCCAGTTCGGGTCAGATATAACCTTTTCCACTCTGCCGTTACCGACAGCTTTCACTTCGCCGTTTTCGGGCACTTCGTAATCCGTACCGGGATGACTTCGCCAGTCTCCCATTGTTTCGTCATAAACGGGGCTCATGCTGAAGCTTTTCGTAATCTTTCCTGAACACGGCGGCACAAAGCTGTCGCTTTTAGTAAAGGTAGGTTTTGTGCTTTCTGCAGTTGTTACAACCTCGCTTGGCTTGTTGGTTGGTCTTTCAGTAGCAGGCTCCGTTTTTTCAGTTGTTGTCTCTTTGGTTGTTGTAATTCTCTCTGTAATTCTCGGGTCACTTACGCCCGTCTGATTTTTCTGCACCTTGGCAGTTGTCTCCTCGGGAAGCACCTGTCTTAGCATACTCACCGACGAATTATATATCACTGCAATTGCGGCGATGATTACACATACGCAGACTGTTGCAGTAACATAAAAGCCTCTTCCTGAAGATATTTTTTCAAAAAAACCGACTTTCTTTTTCATAAGTCAAATCTCACCGTCCCAAAAGTTTCATGTAAGAAAAGTATTGTCCGTAAAGTGTAATTTATACGGCAAAAAATATTTTTGAAAAAATACGAACAAATGTTTGCATTTTCTGAAAAGATGTGTTATACTGTAATCACAATCGAACATTTGTACTCAATTTTCACAGAAATGAGGTAGTAAATATGAAACCGTTAAGCGAAAACCAATTCCGTATTCTTGAATATCTCAAGGAGCGTTCAGGCAACGGAGTTCCTCCCTCAGTAAGAGAAATCTGTCAGGCGGTAGGTCTTAAATCGACCTCCTCAGTTCAGGCAAACCTTGACGCACTTGAGGAAAAGGGCTACATCATCCGTGACCCCATGCTCAAGCGTTCAATCAGAATTGTGGGACAGGCTGAAAATGTACGTCATGTACCTCTTTTAGGTACGGTTACTGCAGGTATTCCTATTCTCGCAGTTGAGCAGATTGAATCCTACATCCCCTTTACAGGTGGCCACGTTTCTTCTGACAGTGAGATGTTTGCCCTTAAGGTAAGAGGCGAAAGTATGCTTGGTGCAGGAATTTATGACGGAGATATTCTCTTTGTTGAAAAAACACCCTACGCACGTAACGGCGACATTGTTGTTGCCCTTATTGAAGACGAAGCCACAGTAAAAACTTTCTATAAAGAAAATGGCCACTTCCGTCTTCAGCCCGAAAACGATGCCTTTGAGCCTATTATTGTTGACGAACTGATTATTTTGGGCAAAGCAGTTGCAATGATGAGATATTTGTAAATCAATACCATGATTTACCTTAAGTCTTTTCATTTCCCCTCCCGTTATGAGGAGGAAGGCTTTTTCAACGTAAAAAGCAGCACCTTTAGTCCTAAAAATTTCCGCACCTGCTACACAACTAAATATCCTTTCGGAATGTTTACGGAACGAGGTCTGCCCAATAATTTCGGTTTTCGTGATATTACAATTTTCTGCGGAAACAACGGCAGCGGTAAAAGCACCATTCTGAATGTTATAGCAGAAACCCTGAATTTGAAGCGTACTTCCCCTTATAACCGCAGTGACTTTTTTGATGACTATGTTGAGCTTTGCCGCTATGAATCGGAAGAAACTCTGTCTTTAAACAGCTCCGTTATAACAAGCGATGACGTGTTTGAGCGTGTTCTGGACATTCGCCGGATAAACAACGGCATTGACGACAAAAGAGAGGATTTGCTGAGAGAATGGCTGGATAACCGTTTTGGTGATACGGACACAAATCTGCACGGACTCCGGGACTATGACCGTTTCAGAAAAGTTGCCGACTCAAGAAATAAAAATATGAGTCAGTCTCAGTACCTTAGGAAAAATCTGAGGCGCAACATTGAAGAGCGTTCCAACGGCGAAAGCGCATTGTCTCTCTTTGTTGATGCAATTCACGATGATGCTCTGTATTTGCTCGACGAGCCTGAAAACAGTCTTTCTCCGGGAAATCAACTTCAGCTAAAATACTTTTTAGAGGACTGTGTAAGACACCACGGCTGTCAGTTCATTGTCTCCACTCATTCTCCGTTTTTGCTTTCCCTCAAAGGTGCGAGGATATATGACATTGATTCTGTTCCGGTAAAAGAGTGCAAGTGGACAGAACTCGAATGCGTAAAAGTATATAAGGAGTTTTTTGAAGAAAATTCCTATGCGTTTTAACTTAAGTTGGCGAGTATAATCCGAAATAGTTTTTTGAATAAAGTAAAAACCCACAACTAAGCCACACCCGAAAAAGCCAAATTTGGTCTTAATGTCAAATTTGCTTTTCGGGTGTTTTTTGGTTGACATTATGCGGTCTTTTATGCTATAATCTGAGAGAAGATTTTTCTTCTGTTTTCTATGAAAAACTACATATTTTACGTTTGATGAACGGACAAAATTTTGTTCATCAACAGCTTTGTGAAACTGACGGATTTAAGTGGAGCACCACATGAATCACTGAGCTTTTTTTACGTCGACCGTCTGGGCATCTTACGATTAGGTTAAAGCCTTAAGTAAGTGTGCCTTTTTTCTTTTACGCTCAGTTATCATAAGAGTAGCAACATCAAAAAATCAACCTTTTTAAGGAGGTAGTTCAAATATGAAAAAAGTAGCAATCATTATGGGCAGTGACAGTGACCTGCCTGTAGTAAGCAAAGCAGCTGACACCCTCAAGGATTTCGGTGTACCCTTTGAAGTGCATATCTTCTCAGCTCACCGCACACCCGTAGAGGCAAGAGATTTCACCGTAAATGCAAGAGAGAACGGTTTCGGTGTAATTATCGCTGCTGCAGGTATGGCTGCTCACCTTGCAGGTGCAATTGCAGCTAACACCACCCTTCCCGTTATCGGTATTCCCATGAAATCAAAATATCTCGACGGTATTGATGCCCTTCTTTCAACTGTGCAGATGCCCTCAGGTATCCCTGTAGCTACAGTTGCTATTGACGGAGCTGTCAATGCCGCCTTGTTGTCTATTGAAATTCTCGCTTTAAGTGACGAAACACTCGCCAAGAAGCTTCAGGATAAGAGAAATTCAGACACTGCAAAAGTGCTCGAAAAGAGCGCAGAAGTAGAAGCACAGTTTAATTCCTAATTTTTTTCGGAGGTACCCTATGGGAGGATTTTTCGGAGCAACATCCAAAAGAGATGTAGTGCTTGACGTATTTTTCGGCGTTGACTACCACTCTCACCTCGGTACAAGACGCGGCGGTATGGCTGCAGTTGACGAGGAACACGGTTTTCAGCGCGACATCCACAACATTGAAAACTCACCCTTCAGAACAAAATTCGCCGGTATCACCGACGAAATGCACGGCAATGCCTGCATAGGCTGCATCAGTGACGCTGACCCACAGCCCATCATTATCCGTTCTAACCTGGGTGTCTATGCAATTACAACAATTGGCATTATCAATAACGCAGAGGACCTTATAAATCAGTTCCTTTCCTTCAGTGGCGGACACTTCACTGCTATGACAAAGGGCAGAATCAACTCAACCGAGCTTGCTGCAGCCCTCATCAATCAGAAGAGCAGCTTCACAGAAGGTATCCGTTTTGCTCAGGAACAAATTGACGGCTCACTTTCCCTTCTTATTCTCAAGGAAGACGGCTCAATTATTGCCGCAAGAGATAAGTTCGGAAGAACACCCGTTGTTCTCGGCAAGGATAAAGACGGTAACTGTATTTCATTTGAGTCCTTTGCTTTTGAAAAGCTGGACTATAAATACAGCCGTGAGCTTGGTCCCGGCGAAATTGTTGAAATTACGGCAGATGAAGTAAAGGTTCTTGCAGAGCCCTATAAGAAAATGAAAATCTGCTCCTTCCTCTGGACTTATTACGGATATCCCAACTCAAGCTATGAAGGCATAAACGTTGAGGTTATGCGTACAAGAAACGGTGCAATAATTGCCCGTGAGGATAAAAAGCTCGGTCTTGCTCAGGGCATCGATTATGTAAGCGGTGTTCCCGATTCAGGTACACCTCACGCAATCGGCTATGCAAACGAAAGCCACATCCCCTTTGCAAGACCTTTCATCAAGTACACGCCCACCTGGCCAAGAAGCTTTATGCCCACTAACCAGAATGAGAGAAACAAGGTTGCAAAGATGAAGATGATTCCCGTGCATGACCTTATCCAGGGTAAAAAGCTCCTCTTTGTTGACGACAGCATCGTAAGAGGTACTCAGCTTAAAGAAACTGTTGAGTTCCTTTACAGCCACGGAGCAAAAGAGGTACATATGCGTTCAGCTTGTCCACCCATTATGTACGGCTGCAAATACCTCAACTTTTCAAGAAACACTTCGGACAATGACCTTATTGCAAGAAGAACCATTCTTGAGCTTGAAGGCGAAGAAGGCGAAAAGCACATTGAAGAATATGCTGATGCTTCAACAGAAAGAGGCAAGGCAATGCTCGATTCAATCTGCAAAAAGCTTGGCTTTGACTCTCTCGGCTACCAGAGCCTTTCCGGTCTTATTGAAGCAATCGGTCTTCCCGAAGACTGCGTTTGCACTTACTGCTGGAACGGTAAAGACTGATAAAACAGTAAATTAATAAATTCAAATAACATAAAATCAACTGAAAGGAAACGGGTAAATTAAAATGAAGAATTCCCAATCACAGTCCTACGCAGCTGCCGGTGTTGATATTACTGCCGGCTACAAAGCTGTTGAACTCATGAAACAGCACATCGCAAGAACAATGACAAGCGGCGTTTGTTCAGACGTCGGAGGCTTCGGCGGCCTTTTTGAGCTTGATGTAACAGGTATGGAAAAGCCTGTTCTTGTATCAGGCACAGACGGCGTCGGCACAAAGCTTAAGCTTGCTTTCCTTATGGATAAGCACGACACAGTCGGTATTGACTGCGTTGCAATGTGTGTAAACGACATCATCTGCTGCGGTGCAAAGCCCCTTTTCTTCCTCGACTATATTGCCTGCGGCAAGAACTTCCCCGAAAAAATTGCCGGTATCGTTTCAGGTATCGCAGAAGGCTGCGTTCAGAGCGGTGCTGCTCTTATCGGTGGTGAAACTGCTGAAATGCCCGGCTTCTATCCTATCGATGAATACGACCTTGCAGGTTTCTCCGTTGGTGTTGTTGATAAGAAGAATATTCTCGACAACAAGACCATGAAGGAAGGCGACGTAATTATCGCTCTTCCCTCAAGCGGTGTTCACTCAAACGGCTTCTCACTTGTAAGAAAGGTTTTTGATATTGAAAACTGCGACCTCAAGAGTCCCAGAGAAGAATTAGGCGGAAGAAGCCTCGGCGAAGCTCTCCTTTGCCCCACAAAGATTTATGTCAAGCCTATGTGTGCTCTTTTTGAAGAGGTTAAGGTTAAGGCTGTTTCACACATCACAGGCGGTGGCTTCTATGAAAACATTCCCAGAAGTATCCCTGACGGCTTCGGTGCAGAAATCAAGAAGGAAGATGTTAAGATCCTTCCCATCTTCGACCTTATTGCAAAAACAGGCAACATTCCCGAAAGAGATATGTTCAACACCTTCAATATGGGCGTTGGTATGAGCGTTGTTGTTGCAGCTGAGGATGCTGAAAAAGCTCTCGGAATTCTCAAAGCTAACGGTGAAGATGCTTATATTATCGGTAAGATTATCGAGTCAGAGGACAAGGTAACAATCATCTGAGAGGAGAATTGCCTTGAATAAAGCTAAAAAAATTGCCGTTCTTGTTTCAGGCGGCGGCACAAATCTCCAGAGCCTTATCAACTCACAGAAAGACGGTATGTTCGGCGAAAGCAGAATTACTCTTGTTGTGGCTTCAAAGCCCGGCGTGTATGCTCTCGAAAGGGCAAAAAATGCAGGTGTTGACTCCATAGTTCTTTGCAGAAAGGATTACGCTGATATTGCCGCTTATTCAGCTGCTCTTGTTAAAGCTCTTAAGGAAGCTGAAATCGACCTTGTAGTTCTTGCAGGCTTTCTTACAATTATCGATGAGCAGGTTTATGAGGCTTATCCCAATGCAATAATAAATATCCATCCCGCACTTATCCCCTCTTTCTGCGGTAAAGGCTTCTACGGTCTTCACGTTCATGAAGCTGCTTTGGAAAAAGGCGTTAAGGTTTCAGGTGCAACAGTTCACTTTGTTACTCCTGAATGCGATGCAGGTCCTATTATTCTTCAGAAAGCTGTTGAAGTAAAGCAGGATGACACTCCCGAAGCTCTTCAGCAAAGAATTATGGAAGAGGTTGAATGGAAAATTCTTCCGGAAGCAGTAAAGCTTTTCTGCGAGGATAAATTAACAGTTAAAGACAATAAAGTATACATAGGAGAGTAAGAAATGAAAGTTTCAACAATTAAAGACGAACTTAATTCACTTGCGTATCACGGCAGAGGTATTATCATCGGCAAAAGTGCTGACGGCAAAAAGGCTGTAACTGCTTACTTCATTATGGGCAGAAGCGAAAACAGCCGTAACCGTGTTTTCGTTCTTGAAGGCGACGCAATGCGCACCAAGGCTTTTGACGAAAGCAAAATGACAGACCCCCACCTTATTATCTACTATCCCGTAAGAGTGCTCGGCAACAAGACAATCGTTACAAACGGCGACCAGACCGACACAATCTACGACCTTATGGATAAGCAGATGACCTTTGAGCAGGCTCTCCGTACAAGAGAGTTTGAAGATGATGCTCCTAACTTCACTCCCAGAATTTCAGGTATTATCCGTTTTGAAAAGGACGGCATGAACTTTGCTATGTCAATTCTCAAGAGTGCTGAGGGTGACGATTCATCCTGCGAAAGATTTACTTACGCTTACTCAAATCCCATCCCCGGCAAAGCTAAGTTTATCCATACATATAACTGCGACGGCAATCCCCTTCCCTCATTTGAAGGCGAGCCCAAGACACTTATTCTCCCCGATGTGGAAATCGACGAGCTCACAAATCTCATTTGGGAAAACCTCAACGAGGACAACAAGGTTTCACTTTTCGTAAGATACATTGACATCGAAAGCGGAGAAAGCGAAACAAGAGTTGTAAACAAGAATAAATAAGACCATAATAATAAGGAGATTAGAGTAATGAAAGAATTCGAACTCAAATACGGCTGTAACCCCAACCAGAAGCCAGCAAAAATCTATATGCACGACGGTTCAGAGCTCCCCATTGAAATTCTCAGCGGCAGACCCGGTTTCATCAACTTCCTTGACGCTTTCAACTCATGGCAGCTTGTTAAGGAAATCAAGGAGCAGACAGGCTTCGTTGCTGCTGCTTCCTTTAAGCACGTAAGCCCCACAAGTGCTGCAATCGGTAAGATTCTTCCTGAAAAGCTCAAGAAGGCTTGCTTTGTTGACGATATCGAGGGTCTTGACGAATCTCCTCTCGCTTGTGCTTTTGCAAGAGCAAGAGGTACAGACAGAATGTGCTCCTTCGGCGACTGGATTGCTCTTTCAGACGAATGTGATGCTACAACTGCAAAGCTTATCAAAAGAGAAGTTTCCGACGGTGTAATTGCTCCCTCATTCAGCGCTGAAGCTCTCGAAATCCTTAAGGAAAAGAGAAACGGCAACTACAATATCGTTAAAATCGACCCGAACTATGTTCCCGCTGAAGCAGAGCGTAAGCAGGTTTACGGTATCACCTTTGAGCAGGGCAGAAACAACTTCCAGATTAATGAAGCGCTTCTCGAAAACATCGTAACAGAGAACAAGGCTTATCCCGACGATGCAAAGCTTGACCTTATCATTGCTCTCATCACTCTCAAATACACTCAGTCAAACTCAGTTTGCTACGCTGTAGACGGTCAGGCAATCGGTGTTGGTGCAGGTCAGCAGTCAAGAATTCACTGTACTCGCCTTGCAGGCTCAAAGGCTGATACATGGTTTCTGCGTCAGCACGAAAAGGTGCTTAATCTCCCCTTCCTTCCGAATATCAGAAGAGCAGACAGAGATAACGTTATTGACGGCTACATCAACAAAAACGAAGAAGATGTTTGTGCAGACGGCAACTGGCAGAAGTATTTCACTTCACAGCCCGAAGCTTTCACAAGAGAAGAAATGGATGCTTATCTTGCTACAATCAGCGGTGTTGCACTTGCTTCAGACGCATTCTTCCCCTTCTCGGACAACATTGAAAGAGCCAAGAAGAGCGGTGTAAGCTATATTGCTGAACCAGGTGGCTCAATCAGAGACGATGCAGTTATTGACTGCTGCAACAAGTACAATATGGTTATGTCCTTTACAGGTATGAGACTTTTCCATCACTAATTTTTTCAGGAGTAGAATAATGTTAGAATATTTCAACGAACTTAACAAATACGACAGCGAAGTTTTTGCTTCCTGCGATAAAGAGCTTAAAAGACAGCAGAGCTTTATTGAGCTTATTGCTTCAGAGAATATCGTTTCACCTCAGGTGCTTCTTGCGGCAGGCAGTGTTCTTACAAACAAGTATGCAGAAGGCTATCCCGGAAAGCGCTACTACGGCGGCTGCCACTGCGTTGACGAGGTTGAGGAAATTGCAAGAGAAAGAGCTAAGAAGCTCTTCGGTGCTGAGCACGCAAACGTTCAGCCTCACTCAGGTGCAAACGCAAACCTTGCAGCCTTCTTCGCTATGACAGAGGTTGGCGACACCATTATGGGTATGAATCTTTCTCAGGGCGGTCACCTTTCACACGGCTCACCCGTAAATATTTCCGGTAAATACTGGAACATTGTTCAGTACGGTGTTGACGAAGAAAACGGCAGAATCGACTACGATAAAATGAGAGAAATCGCTCTCGAATGTAAGCCCAAGATGATTGTTGTGGGCGCAAGTGCTTACTCAAGAATCATTGACTTCCCCCGCTGCAGAGAAATTGCAGACGAGGTTGGCGCTTACCTTATGGTTGATATGGCACACATCGCAGGTCTTGTTGCTGCAGGTGTTCATCCCTCACCCGTACCCTATGCTGACGTTGTAACTTCAACAACTCACAAAACATTAAGAGGTCCCCGTGGCGGTCTTATCCTTTGCAAGGAAGAATATGCAAAGCAGATTGACAAGGCTGTTTTCCCCGGCACTCAGGGTGGTCCTCTTATGCATATAATTGCTGCTAAGGCTGTTGCTTTCGGCGAAGCTCTTACAGAGGAATTCAAGGCTTATCAGAACCAGATTCACAATAACGCACAGGTGCTTTCAAAGGCTCTTCTTGAGGAAGGTGTTGACCTTGTTTCAGGCGGCACAGATAACCACCTTATGCTTCTTGACCTTCGTAAGTTTGACCTTTCAGGTAAGGAGCTTGAAAAGCGTCTTGACGAAGTGCACATCACTGCAAACAAAAACACCATTCCCAACGACCCCAAGAGCCCCTTTGTTACAAGCGGTCTTCGTATCGGTACTGCTGCAATTACTTCAAGAGGCTTCAAGGAAGAAGAAATGGTTATGATTGCAAAGTGGATCAAGGACATTATCACTGACTTTGAAGGAAATAAGGAAAGAGTGACTGCTGAAGTTATGGCACTCTGCGAAAAATATCCTATCTATTAAGTTTAATGGGGTATATTTTCCCCGTAGCGGCGTTAAAAATCCTCGTAATACGCAAGTATTACTGCGGTTTTTGCCTTGCTACAAGAAAAATCTCCACCCATTAAACACCGAAGGATCTCAAATGTTCAAATTTTAGTGCATTTGGGAATTTCTTCGACGAAGTAATACTCGCGTATTGCGAGTAGAAAAATTTTCAAAGGTGCTGAAAATCGGGCATTTGACTTGCCAATGTTCGGTATGTCACCTAAAAAAGGAGACTCAGTTATGAAAATTATGGTTGTAGGCGGCGGTGGCCGTGAACACGCAATCATCAAAAAATTAAAGGAAAATAAAGATGTAAGCGAAATATTTGCTCTCCCCGGTAACGGTGGTATTGCTGCCGACGCCACCTGCGTACCCGTTAAGGCAACCGACATCGAGGGTATTGTGAATTTTGCAAAGGAAAACACAATTGACTACGCAGTTGTAGCTCCCGACGATCCCCTTGTTCTCGGTGCAGTTGATGCTCTTTCTGAGCTCGGTATTCCCTGCTTCGGCCCAAATAAAAACGCTGCTATTATCGAAGGCAGTAAGGTTTTTTCAAAGAACCTTATGAAAAAATACGGCATTCCCAC
>JBGVGM010000141.1:0-24800 GCA_045121655.1 Acutalibacteraceae bacterium
TAAGGGATTTTTCCTTGAAATATCCTATTTTTATTTCATGCAGAATCTCATCTGCCGGGGTATTCATTGAGGTTTCACCCGTAATTTCGGCAGTGGGTGCATCAGGCTCCTTGTCTTTTTTTGCAACAGTGAAAATTGCTACGATTACAACAAGACAAAGGAAAATAGCAAGCAGTTTTTTCATTTCGTTCATTCCTTTTCGAAGATAGCTTTATCTCAGGTCTATAAGCTCGGTGCCGGTGCATTTTCCGCTTTTTTCGTCAATGGTGAAAATGCAGCCGTTTATCATACAGTCGCCATTTGCACCGTCAAAGCGGACAGGCATACCGTTTCTGAATTTCTCTATAACAATATCCTTATCCACGCCCAGAACGCTGTCAATAACGCCGCACATACCAAGGTCGGTAACGTAGCCGGTGCCGTTTTTTAGTACAGAAGCGTCACTTGTCTGTACATGGGTGTGGGTGCCGAAAAGGGCGGAAACTCTGCCGTCAAGATAAAAGCCGAGAGCTTTTTTCTCGCTTGTGGCTTCAGCGTGAAAATCTACGAGAATAATGTTGGTCTGCTTTTTAATCTCTTCAACAGCCTCGTCGGCCTTTTCAAAAGGGCATGAGCATTTGTCAAGATACATAGACCCCGCAAGGTTGAGAATACCGATGCTGTAACGTCCTGCATCAATAACAGCGTAGCCTTTTCCCGGGCAATTTCTGCTGTAGTTATAGGGCCTTATAATGAACTCACTTTCATCAAGCAGGTCATAAACCTCCTTGCGTCTGAAAACGTGATTTCCCGTTGTGATGAAATCAACCCCTGAAGAAAACAGATATTCTGCTGAAAAGGGAGTAATGCCGTTTCCGGTTGAGGAGTTTTCACCGTTTGCTATAGTGAAGTCAATAGCCTTAAGCTTTTTAAGGGAGGGCAGTTTTTTTCTTAAGAATTCGCAGCCGATTTCGCCGACCACGTCGCCCAGTACAAGAATGTTCATAGTATATCCTCTCAGTTAAGATATTCGCTTATATCAAAATCGTCGTCATTGGGGTAGTAGTCCCAACCGTCGTAATAGTTGCCTTCGCTTTCCTCCTGAGGAATTTCGGGAATCTCCTTTATTACCTCAGCCTTATGGCCTGACATCCAGAGAAAATGTGAAATAAGAAGAGTGAATCCGCAGCCTGAAGGAGTCATCCATTCACTCATTGAGCCCTCGGGCAGACCGAAGTTTGAAAGCAGAGAAGCGATTACACCGCCGTGGGTGACAATTGCAACGTTGTCACTGCCTGATTTTACAATACCGTCAACGATTTTTACAAATGCGTTGCAGATTCGGTTTGTAAACTCGCGGTTACTTTCACCGAAGGGAGGAGTGATATCCTCTTCACCCATAAGCCAACGGTCAAAAAGCGGCTCCTTTTCGTGAAGCTCCTCAGCTGTTCTGCCTTCAAATTCACCAAAGTTATACTCAGTCAGCTCATCGATTACAATGGGCTTTAAGTGAGGGTAGATAAGCTCGGCGGTTTCAGTGCAGCGCTTTAAAGGTGAAGAGAAAACAAAATCAACCTCAGGGTATTTGTATTCCTCTTTCATCTGCATTAATTGAGCCTTGCCTTCCTCGGAAAGGGAGGTTTCGTTTCTGCCTGAGTAAACGCCTTTTATGTTGTCCTCGGTAAGACCGTGTCTTATGAGATGTATACGGTAGGTTTTCATGGTAGTTTTCCTGCTTTCTATACAATTAAATACATACCAAATTATTATACTATATATAGGAAAAAATTTCAAGATAATATTATGTTGACTTTTTTCGTTTGATTGTGGTAAAATATGCCTGCGAGTAAAAAACGAATATTTCAGCAACGAAAGAGTAGAGTATTTTGTGTAAAAATGCTCCTCTTTATCACACTCTTTCTGTGCTGAATTCTGTTTTTTACTCGCAATAAAAAACGAGAGGACATTTTTCGTGCATCTCGTATGAGGTGCACTTTTTATTTTTATGAGTAAAATGAGAACAGAGCTTTTAAAAGTAATTGAAATACCGACGTATGTAAATCTTATGGCGAATGCAAAAGACGATAAGACAATAGAAATCTATAATGATCGAATCAGAATATTCGGTACAAATGAGTATGTTGAATGGGCGTTTGAAAACTGCAAAGGTATTATGCTAAAAAAAGACCGGCTTAACAGAGTTCAAAGTATAAAATTTATTATGAAAAAAGGTGTAATTAAACAGTGCTGTGAAGACAGGATAGATTTTGAAAGACCTGACAAAGAACACTGTGAGGTTTTTCAGCAGTTTGCAAACGGATTGTTTTCAGAATTCGAACAAGCCTTCAACAGATATAAAAACAGATGACGGTTCAATACCGTCATTTTTTTATTGAAAAAAACACCTGCATAATGTATAATGAAACTTAACAAACACTGCGGAGGATAATATGCTACATTTCATTATCGGTACAAAGCAAAGCGGAAAAACCGTTGCCGCCCATAAAATACTGAAAGATGCCGTCTCGGTCGGTAAAAGCACAATGCTTATTGTGCCCAAGCAGTATACTTTCGAAAGCGACAGAGAAATACTCAGACTCTTAGGACCCAAAGATGCTTCAGAGGTAGAGGTCCTCAGCTTTTCACGCCTTGTCAACACCGCCATGAGCAGATACGGCGGAATCAGAAAGCCTATAGCAAAAGAGGGGGCAAGGGTGATTTTTATGTCCCTTGC
The DNA here is from genome assembly GCA_045121655.1 of Acutalibacteraceae bacterium. Classification (GTDB taxonomy): domain Bacteria; phylum Bacillota; class Clostridia; order Oscillospirales; family Acutalibacteraceae; genus UBA6857. The sequence continues at coordinate 2,714 of JBGVGM010000141.1, forward strand.
AATTGAGGCACTTTCTGATAAGCTTACTGTTTTTGCAAAGCACAAAAACGATTTTGCTCTTGTTACAAAAATGCTGTCCTGCGTTGACGAAATGAAGCGTGCAGGTGTTTCAAGTGGCGAGCTTTATGATTGCAGTGAAAAAATAACCGATAAAACCCTTAAGGCAAAGCTTTCTGAAACCGCACTTATTTACTCCGCATATGACGCTTTGGTAAATGAAAGCAATTTTGACGATGCCGATGTGCTTTCTGAAATGGCAAAGGTGCTTTCCGATACAGATATTTTTAAGGATAAAACAATTGTGCTTGACGGCTTTTCGGAATTTTCCTTCGGTGAAACAAAGCTTCTTGAAGTAATGCTTAAACAAAGCGAAAACGTTTACGTAACTCTCTGCACCGACAGTGTTTTTAACGATAACCCCCTCAGTGCCTTCTCCTCAGTTACAAAAACGGCAAGAGGTCTTATGAAAACAGCAAAAAAGCTTGGTGTTGATATTGCCGAGCCTTTTAAAGCGGAGCTTTCCGACAGCACCTTTCCTTCTGATATCTGCCATCTTCACGACAATCTCTTTTCCGTTAATTACAGCACATACGGCACTTGTGAAAACATTACCATTACGGAAAGTCCCGACATTTTCAAGGAATGTGATGCCGTAGCGAGAAAAATCAAAAGCTTTCTGCGTGAAGACAAATACCGCTGCAGGGATATTTCCGTCGTATACAGAGAGGGTGACACCTACGAAAGACTGATGAAAGCTTCCTTTAAAAAGTACGGAATTCCCTACTTTGAGGATAAGCGTCAGCCTATAGAAAATCAGCCCCTTATAAGCTTTGTAAAGAGCCTTCTGACTATTTGCAGTGAGGGCTTTCAGAGTGATACAGTGTTCCGTCTTATTAAAACGGGACTTGCAGGTTTTTCAGAGGACGATATAGCTCTTGCTGAAAACTACGTTTTTCTCTGGGATATTGACGGCAACAAGTGGCTTTCTGAATGGACACTGAATCCTGAGGGCTTTGCCGGAGAATTGGGCGAAAGGGAAAAGAATACCCTCAGCCGTATAAACAGTTTAAGAGAAGAAATCACTTCTTCGGTGCTTTCCTTCAAGGAGTCAGTGAAAGACGAAACAGGAAAGCATATTACCGAAAAAATATACCGTTATCTCTGCGAAAGCGGAGCCAATGAAGCACTTAAGAATTACGCCTTAAGCCTTGAAAAGGACGGTCTTTTTGAGCTTGCTCTTGAGCAGGAGCAGGTTTGGGATGTGCTTATGGAGGTGCTTGACGAAATTGCAGGGGTGCTTTCAGAAAGAAAAATCAGCCTTAAGCGCTATCTTGAAATTTTCGAGCTTATCGTTTCCTCAAAGAGTCTCGGAAAGCTTCCCGACGGCTTTGATGAGGTTTATGTCTGCTCAGCTGACAGAATTCTCACAAGACACTCAAAGGTTGTTTTTGCAGTGGGTATGAATTCGGGTGTGTTCCCCTTACAGCAGATGCCCGGAGGATTTTTAAGCATAAGAGAAAAGGATAAAATGGAAGAGGCAGGTCTTACTGTTGGCGACAGCATAAGAGACTTTGTAAATAAGGAGCGTTTTCTCCTTTACTGCACACTGTTTTCAGCATCAGAAAAGCTTTTCATTTCCTATATCACCTCTTCCTCTGACGGCGAAAGCCTTAAGGAGAGTGATTTTATCCGCAGTATAAGAAAAATATTCCCCACAGTAAACGAGGTTAAAACTGCCGACGAAAGCGAAGAGAGCCTTGTTGAAAGTGAGAAAAGTGCCTTTGAGCTTATGGCGAAAAAGTGGCACGAAAATTCGCCTAAGGCAGAGGCTTTAAGAGCGTATTTCAGAAATAAAGAGGAATACAAGAGCAGAATTGAAGCTGTTGAAAGAGCTACAGACGAAAAGAATTTTTCTTTCAGCGACAGCAGCAAGGCAGTTAAGCTTTTCGGAAAAGATATGGTCTTTTCAGCCTCACAGATGGAGGTTTACTATAAGTGCCCCTTTATGTACTTTTGCAAGTACGGTGTTTACGCAAAGCCCAGACTCAAAGCAAGACTTGACCCTGCACAAAGCGGTACAATTGTGCATTACTGTCTTGAAAAAATCCTCGGCAAATATAAAGGCAGAGAGTTTCTCAGCCTTACTGACAGTCAGCTGAGAGAAGAAATCACTTCCTGCCTTAAAGAATACATTGACAGAAATATGGGCGGCAGCGAGGATAAAACCGACCGTTTCAACTATCTCTATATGAGAACGGATAAAATCTTACGTCACCTTATGGACAGAATCCTTGCGGAGTTCGGGTCAAGTGATTTTGAAATGTGTGCCTTTGAGCTTAAAATCGGCAAAAACGGCGACGTTGAGCCTGTTGAAATCAAGCTCAATGAAGGCTCGGTGCAGATTAAGGGCTTTGTTGACCGTGTTGACAAGCTTGACTGTGACGGTAAGAGATATATAAGAGTAATCGACTACAAAACGGGAGCGAAGGAATTTGTGCTTTCCGATGTGCTTTACGGCCTTAATATGCAGATGCTTCTTTACCTTGTGAGTATTGTCAGAAGCAAGGAAGGCTTTTACAAGGAAAGTGTACCTGCAGGGGTGCTGTATTTCCCCGCAAACATAAAGCCTGTAAACGCTGAAAGAAATGACGACGAAGAAAAGCGCAGAAAGAAAATTTACTCCCTTTCAAAAATGAACGGAATGCTGGTGGGTGACGAGGAAATTATTTCTCGTATGGATAAGGAAAAGGAGGGCCTTTTCCTGCCGGCAAAATTCGACTCAAAGGGTACTCTCAAGGGTAACTTCATTTCACTTAGTCAGTTTGAAAAGCTCGGAAAGTATATGGATAACCTTATAAAAGAGATGGGCGACAGTATCCACGAGGGAAAAATCCCTGCAAAGCCTGCCCTTGGTCCGAAGCATTCCACAACCTGCGAATGGTGCGATTACGGTGAAGTGTGCCTTCGTGAAAAGGGCGAATACAGATATATAGACGACCTTAAGCATGACGATGCGCTGAGAATAATTTCGGGAGGTGAGGACAGTGAAAAGACAGTGGACTAAGCAGCAGCAAGACGCAATTGATGCAAGACGGGGCAGTGTACTTGTTTCTGCGGCAGCAGGCTCAGGTAAAACGGCTGTCCTTACCCAGAGGGTTATTGAAAGAATAACCGACAAGGAAAACCCCACAAGCGTTGACCGACTTCTTATTGTAACCTTCACAAGAGCAGCTGCTCAGGAAATGAGAGAGAGAATAAGCGATGCTGTAAGTGCTCTTCTCAAGGAAAACCCCGGTGATATGAATCTCATCAACCAGCAGATGCTTCTTCCCGGGGCGAAGATTTCCACCATTGACAGCTTCTGTATGAATCTCGTTAAGGAAAATTTTCAGCTTCTCGGTATTTCACCCGACTTCAGAACAGCTGAAGAAAGTGAGCTGAAAATTATAAAAGCTGCCGCTATGGACGAAGCTGTTGAGGAGATGTACAAAGAGGGCTCGGCTGATTTCCGTACTCTTGTTGAGCTTCTTTTTAAGGGCAGGGATGACAGCAATATCGAAGAAGCCATGAATAAGCTTTACGAAAGTGCAATGTCTTACCCCTTCCCGAAAACGAGAATCCGTGAATTTTCCGGAATGTTCAGCAAAGAAGAAAGCCTCAGCGACAGCTCCTACGGAAAAATAATAATGAACCACCTTAAGGATAATCTCCTTTACGCTGTGGAAAACTGCAACGAAATCCTGGTTTCAATTGACGGCGACGAAATACTGGAAAAGATTTTTGTTGATGCAGTTTCAACGGACAAGGCTCAGTGTGAATACATTCTGTCTTTTATTGAAGAAGGCAAGTGGGACGAAGCAAGAAAGGGAATTATGAGCTTTTCTCCCACAAGAAGAGGAAACATTCCCAAGGACCTGAAAGAGGATATTCTCACAAACCGTCTTGCAGATATGCGCAAGAAAAACACTGACAGAATCAGAAAGCTCAGTGAACTTATGTGCACAAGCGAAGAAGAATTCCGTGAGGATATGAAGTTTTTCGCTCCGCTGATGAAGAGCCTTACAGAGTGCACGCTCAGGTTTATGGATATTTTCTCTCAGACGAAAAAGGAGAAAAAGCTGGCTGACTTTTCAGATATTGCCCATATGGCACTTTCGCTCCTTGTAAAGGAAACCGATGAGGGCTACGAAAGCACACCCTTCGCAAGAGAAATAAGCAGTCAGTTTGACGAGATTCTTATTGACGAGTATCAGGATACCAACAAGGCTCAGGATATGCTTTTTACCTCTGTTTCAAGAAACAACCTTTTCAGAGTGGGCGACGTAAAGCAGAGCATCTATTCCTTCCGTCAGGCTATGCCTGAAATTTTCCTCTCTCTGAAAAACAGCTTTCAGCTTTACAATAGAGAGGACGACAATTATCCCGCAAAAATCATTCTCGGCAACAACTTCAGAAGCCGCAAAGGCGTAACCGACATAATCAACTTTATTTTTACACAGATTATGTCAAAGGAAAGCGGCGATATTGAATACGACGAGGAAGAAAGCCTTGTTGCAAGCGCAAAGTATAGCGAAAAAACTGAAGCTGATACAGAGCTTCATATTATCGACACCGCAAATCTTGATAAATTCACCGAAAACTCAGTTATCTGTCAGGCAAAGTATGCCGCTGACCTTATAAACAGAATGATTGCCGATGGCTTCACCGTAAAAGACGGCGACGGAGAAAGAAAAGCAACATACAAGGATTTTGCTGTACTGCTGAGAGCGGTAGGCTCTGAAAAGGGTGTAACCTACGCAGACGTTTTCAGAAAAAAAGGTATACCCGCATTTACCGAGGTGTCAGGCAAATTCCTTATGTCAGGTGAAATCAGCCTTGCAGTGAATATCCTTAAAATAATAGACAACCCCAGGCAGGACATTCCTCTTATGAGCGTAATGATGAGCCCTGTTTTCGGCTTTTCTCCCGACGAAATCAGTGAGCTGAGAACAGAAACAAAAACAGGTGTTTTTGAGGAGGATAAAAAAGCAGACCTTTACTCCTGCCTTCTGAAAATGAAAGCTTCATCGGAAAAAGTGACAGCTTTCCTTTCAAGAATTGCTTATTGGAGAAACCTCAGCATCTGCCTTTCAGTAAGTGAGCTTGTAAATGAAATTTACGAGGATACTGCACTTATACCAATTTTTGATGCCGTTGATAAATCGGGAACAAAAAGAGCGAATCTTATGCTCCTTTGCGACTATGCCGCAGCCTATGAAAAAAGCGGCAAGTGCGGTCTTACAGGCTTTCTCAGCTTTATTGAAAGACTCCGTGACAAGAAGCAGGATATGTCAGGCTCTCTGGGTATATCGCAGCAGGCAGACGTTGTAAGGATAATGACTATCCATAAATCAAAGGGTCTGGAGTTTCCCGTGTGCATACTTTCAGGCTGTGCAGGGGAGTTCAATATGATGGACCTTAACGAAAATATGGTAATCAGCCATAAAGAGGGCATCGGTCTTTTAAGACGCAATCCCGAAACCTTTGAGCAGTATAAAACTCTTTGCCATACGGCAGTAAGACTTTCCTTGAAGGACGACCTTTTAAGTGAAGAAATGCGTGTGCTTTACGTTGCGCTTACAAGAGCAAGAGAAAAGCTTATTATGATTTACGCAGACGAAAATCCTCTTAAAAAGTGCGAGAGTATGGCTTACAGCATCAACCCCTCAAACGAAAGACTTAACCCTGTTGTTGTAAAAAGTGCGAACAGCTACGGCAAGTGGATTGTAACTTCACTTTTACGTCATGAGGGCGCAAGAGACTTGAGAGAGCAAATCGGTATGAGTGAGGAGGGCGTTCTGCCCTGCAGCTCACCCTTGAAGGTTGTTCTCAGTGAATACGAAAGCGAAGAGGAAAGCCGTAAAAAGCCGGAAGAAAAAGCCAAAGCAGATGAAAGCTTCCTTAAGCTTATTGAAGAAAGAGCAGGCTTCAGATATAAATATGAAGCACTTTCAAAAATTCTTACAAAACGTGCTGCTTCCGAGGTGGACAGAGATTTCATTGACAGAGACTACTTTGCTTCCTCAATGCCCACCTTTATGTACGAAAACGGACTTACGGGCGCCATGAGAGGTATTGCAACCCACACGTTTATTCAGTTTGCAGATTACGAAAAAGCTAAACTTGGCGTAAAAGAAGAAATTGAACGTCTGGTTTCAATTGGCGTGCTTTCCGATTCTCAGGCAAAGGGCATAAACATAAAAGCAGTTGAAGCATTTTTTGAAAGCAGTCTTGCAAAGAGAATACTTGCCTCAGAAAAGGTAATGAGAGAAAAGAAGTTCACAATTGAGGTGCCCGTTTCTGAAATATATCCTGAAGCCGATGAAAGTGCAAAAGGGGAAATGATGATGATTCAGGGTATTGCAGACTGTGCTTTTCTCGAAAACGGTGAGCTTGTGGTTGTGGACTACAAAACAGACCACATAAAAACAGAAGAGGAATTCTGCGAAAAATATTCCTCTCAGGTGCTTTTATATAAAAGGGCTCTTGAAATCTGCACAGGATACAAGGTCAGGGAAACTCTGCTTTATTCCTTCTATCTTGGCAAGGAAATCAGAGTTCAAAAATAATTTTGAAAAATCTTTCAAGAAATTTCAAAAAGATATTGATTTTTGACTTTTTGTGTGATACAATACCATTCGTTAAATAATGTGACTATACCGAAAGAGGTGAAATAGACAATGAAAAAGGACATTCATCCCAACTACGAACAGACAGAAGTAAAGTGTGCTTGCGGTGCTGTTATCGCTACAGGCTCAACAAAGAAGGATATGCGCGTTGATATCTGTTCAAACTGCCACCCCTACTTCACAGGTAAGCAGAAGCTCGTTGACACAGGCGGACGTGTTGATAGATTCAATAAGCGTTTCAACCTTGCAAAGAGCAAATAATCAAAGCTTTATTAAAAGAATCAGACGGCGCAATTGTTTGCACCGTCTTTCTTGCTTATTAAGAGGTTAGTGCTGAAATTCTTATATAATCGGCGAAGCCCCACATTTCAACCTTTAACTTTCAACTTTAAAAACGGAGGTGTTACCGTGTCAAGCTACAGAACAATTAAAAGCCGTTCTCAGGACGAATTCGTTGTCAAGAAATCACGATTTATCGGCTACGTGTGTCCCGTTAAAACCGTTGAAGAGGCTAACGCCTTTATTGAGGAAATCAAAAAGAAGCATTGGGACGCTACCCACAATGTATGGGCGTACAGCCTTCGTGACGGAATGACAAGACGTTTCAGTGACGACGGTGAGCCTCAGGGTACGGCAGGTATACCCTCACTTGATGTTATACTCAAGGAAAATGTTGTGGACTGCTGTGTTGTATGTACAAGATATTTCGGCGGAATAATGCTTGGTGCAGGGGGACTTGTAAGAGCTTATTCCCATACAGCTAAGCTTGCACTTGAGGCAGGCGGTATCATAACCATGGCTCTTTGCAAAATTGTAAAGGTGCAGACGGACTACAATTTCTACGGCAGACTTGTACCTCTTATCTGCGAAGAGGGAGGAATAGTTGAAGATACCGTATTTGCCGACAACGTTGAAGTTACCTTCAGAATCCCCGAAGAGGACGTTGACCGTTTTGAAGCAAGACTTGTTGACGTTTCAAACGGAAGATTCCACAGCGAAGTTGTTGACGAAAAATTCTGCGAAATCTGAAAAAGATTTTATGAAGAATTAAGGGGAAAACCTTAAAATAATGCGTATATAATAGTGAAGGGAAGTGAAAAGCGTGGAAAATTTACGAATGATTACACTTGAAAGAGAAAAGCAGACTATTTCGGAATACGGCTTTCTTTGCAGTGATACAAAGGGCAGAAAGACTCCCGAAGCTGAATGTCCCGTAAGAACAGCCTTTCAGCGTGACAGAGACAGAATAATCCACTCTGCTTCATTCAGACGCCTTAAGCATAAAACTCAGGTTTTTCTTTCACCTGACGGCGATCATTACAGAACACGCCTTACACACACCCTTGAGGTTTCACAGATTGCAAGAACAATCGCCAGAGCCTTAAGACTCAATGAAGATTTAACCGAAGCTATTGCTCTCGGCCACGACCTGGGCCACACACCTTTCGGACATGCAGGAGAAAGAGCCCTCAACGAGGTTTTACCCGGTGGCTTCAAGCATTATGAGCAGAGCCTTCGTGTTGCGGATTTCCTTGAAAATGAAGGCAAGGGTCTTAACCTTACCTGGGAAGTGCGAAACGGAATAGTCTGCCACACCAAAGGTGAAGAGGCAGCAACTCTTGAGGGAAGAATTGTAAAGCTTTCCGATAAAATAGCATACATCAACCATGATATAGATGACGCCATAAGAGCAGGTGTGCTTACTGAAGCAGGAATCCCTGCTGAGGCAAAGCGCTTTCTCGGTGAAAGCAAAAGTGCAAGAATAAATACACTAATAATGTCGGCAATTGAAAACACTGTTGACACTGTCTGCCTCGAAAGAAATGTGCAGAGTGCCTTTGATATTCTTCACGAGTTTATGTTCGACAGAGTTTATACAAACCCCGTCTGCAAAAGCGAAGAGGGTAAGGCGATGAAGCTTATTCAGAGCCTTTACGAGTTTTTCAGCACCCATCCGGACGAGCTACCCAATGAGTATATCTCAATTGCCTGGCGTGACGGTGCAGAAAGGGCAGCAGCTGACTATATTGCAGGAATGACCGACGGCTATGCACTGAAGGTCTTTTCAAGATATTTCATCCCCTCAGGCTGGAGTGACTGATTTAAAAGCAAAATGCAAAGTGCAAAATGCAAAATAACTGACGTAACGGTGAAGTATAAATGAACGAAAATGTTATCGAGATAAATAGTTTTGATTATGCTGTCAGAATTGTAAATATGTAAAAAAACAAATAATGAACGATTATGTGGTGCGATAAAGCCGTGGGTAGGTCGTTTATATAATCAGGTAATTTATAGTGCGATATTTTGCATTTTGCATTTTGCATTTACGAAAGGAGTGAGTAGTATGGCAAGATTTTCAGATGAATTCCTGAGCGAACTGCGTATGCGGTGCGACATTGAACAGGTTATTTCGCCTTATGTTAATCTTAAACGCCGAGGAAAGAACCTTGTAGGTCTTTGTCCTTTCCATAACGAAAAAACTCCCTCCTTTACGGTTTATCCCGATTCCCAAAGCTTTTACTGCTTCGGATGCGGAGCAGGAGGGGAGGCAATCGGCTTTATAAGAAGGGCAGAAAACCTTGACTTTACCGAGGCTGTCCGTTACCTCTGCGACAAAAGCGGGATGGTAATGCCAAGTGAAGGCTTCGATAACTCTCTTTCGCAAAAGAGAAAGAGAATGTATGAAATAAATAAGGAAGCGGCAAGATTCTTCAATTCCTGTCTTTTTACCGAAAAGGGCAAGGAAGGTCTTGACTACTTCAAAAGCAGAGGCTACTCAAAGGGTACAATAACCCGCTTCGGCCTTGGTTATGCACCTAACGAATGGAGAGCCCTTCTCACTCATATGAGAAATCTCGGCTATTCCTATGAGGAGCTTTACGAAGCCAACCTTGCAAACAGAAGCGACAAGGACGGTAAAATCAATTACTACGATTCTTTCCGTAACCGTGTAATGGTGCCCATTATCGACGTGAGAGGAAACGTTGTAGCCTTCGGCGGACGTGTTCTTGACGACAGCAAGCCGAAGTACATCAACACCTCGGATACACTGATTTATAAAAAGAGTCTCGGTGTTTTCGGACTGAATTTTGCAAAAAATTCTCCTGAAAAAACGCTTATCCTCGTTGAGGGATACATGGATGCTATCTCACTTCATCAGGCAGGCTTTACCAATGCAATCGCTTGTCTCGGAACCGCTCTTACAAGTGAAATGGCTCACCTTTTAGGCAGGTATGCAGACGAGATTATTCTCTCCTACGACGCCGATGAAGCAGGACAAAAGGCCACGGAAAGAGCAATCGGTATTCTCGGCTCAATAGGAATGAAAATGAGGGTTGCCCACCTTTCGGGCGGCAAGGACCCTGATGAAATTCTTAAAAAGTACGGCCCGGAAAGATTCAGAAGTCTCATTGAAGGAGCGGCAAACGATATTGAGTTTGAGCTTCTTAAGGCCAGAGACGGCTTCGATCTTAATACAAGCGACGGAAAGATGAAATATCTTGAAAAGGCGGCTCAGATTCTTGCAAAAACAAGAAGTGAGATTACCCGTGATATTTATGCTTCAAGGCTTTCGGAAGAGCTGAGTGTAAAAAAAGAAGCCATAAGCGCAAGAATAAATCAGATTTCCTACAGAGAAGCTAAAAAGGAAAGCAGGGACTATTTCAGAAAAGCACCTCAGCAGAATATTGCAGAGAGTACAAAAACAGCCCTTGCAAATTCTACAAATATAAGAGTTGTGCGTGCTGAAGAGCAGCTGATTGCAACGCTGATGAAAAACCCCGACTATTACAGGCATATCGAAAATACCGTTTCGGAGGACTTATTCAGTGTGGCACTTTATAAACGCATATTCTCGCTTGTTTCAGAAAAAATAAAAGAACACCGAAGTCTTGAGCTGACTTTCTTTTCAGAGGAGCTTTCTCCTCAGGAAATGAACATCTTTGTAAAAATCTGCAAAGACAGCACAAACGCAGGCACAAGCCTCAGATTCTGCGAGGACTGTATAGCAGTTATGAAAGAGGAAAAAAGAAAGCAGGCGGAAAAGCCTGACCTTTCCACAATCAGCGATGAGGATTTCAGAAATCTTTTCAAGAAAAAATAAACCATTCACTGCGGGAAAGTAGTGTAGTATAGAAAGGACAGTAAACTTATGGATACACAAGAAAAAAATTTGATGCTCAAAGCTTTGGTTGAAAGAGGTATTTCACAGGGAAAGCTCAACTCAACCGAGATTGATGCTGTACTTGTTGAAGCTGACGTTGACATGGAGGAAATGGAAAAAGTCTATCACAAGCTTGAGGCTCACGGAGTAGAAATCGTAGACGACCTCTCTGATGAAATACTTAATGACATTTCCGTAGACATTGACCTTCCTAAGGATTATGACAACTCAGCAATAGTTACCGACCCCAAGAGTGTAATCGACGACCCCGTAAAGGTTTACCTTAAGGATATCGGCCGTGTACCTCTTCTTTCTCCTGAAGAGGAAATTGACCTTGCGATCAGAATTTCAGCAGGGGACAAGGAAGCTAAGGACATTCTTACGAAGGCTAACCTTCGTCTTGTTGTGTCAATTGCAAAGAGATACGTGGGCAGAGGTATGATGTTCCTTGACCTTATTCAGGAGGGTAACCTTGGTCTTATCAAGGCAGTTGACAAGTTTGACCACACAAAGGGCTTCAAGTTCTCAACCTACGCTACATGGTGGATAAGACAGGCTATTACAAGAGCTATTGCCGACCAGGGCAGAACAATCCGTATTCCCGTACACATGGTTGAAACAATCAACAAGGTTAAAAAGACAAGCAGTATGCTTCTTCACCGTGACGGTAAGGATCCCTCACCTGAAGATATTGCAGCAGAGCTTAAAATGTCACCTGACAAGGTTCGTGATATTCTCCGTATTTCTCAGGAGCCTGTTTCTCTTGAAACTCCAATTGGTGAGGAAGAGGACAGTCACCTTGGCGACTTTATTCCCGACGAGGACGCTCTTTCACCTGCAGATGCAGCTGCTATGACCTTCCTTAAAACAAAGGTAAACGAAGTTCTCGAAACCCTTACAGCAAGAGAAGCGGAGGTTCTCCGTCTTCGTTTCGGGCTTAAGGATGGCACACCTCAGACTCTTGAAGAGGTTGGCAAGGAATTCAACGTTACAAGAGAGCGTATCAGACAGATTGAAGCAAAGGCTCTTCGCAAGCTTCGTCACCCCAGCAGAAGCAAGCACCTTAAAGACCTTTAATATTATATGTTCAGACGACACTGCTCGGTGCAGTGTCGCTTTTTTGTGCTTTTGGATGTGCTTAAGGTGTGAAAGAACTGAGTTGATGATGTTCACTTTTGTCTTTACTTTGTTGAAAATGTGAAATATTTGGAAAATGCCGCAACTGCCTTGTATTTTCTGAGAAACTTTGATAGAATGAAGGAGACTTATACCTCGGTCAACTAAACAGAAAGGAAAATAATCATGAGGAAAATCAGTAAATCTCTTGCAGCAATTTTTTGTATAGTGATGCTCCTTCTAGGAATCAGCACGAGTTCCTTTGCCGCTTCAAAAAAGCCTGCAGCAACCAAGAAAATTTCAACGTCTGTATCACAGACAGCGGTAAAGCTTAAATGGAGCAAGGTAAGCGGAGCTACAGGCTACCGTGTTTATCAGTATAAAAACAAAGAATGGGCTGTTATCAAAAAGAGTACAACAAGCAATACATACACAATCAAATCTCTTAAGCCTGCCACATCATATAAATTTGCTGTAAAGACATATAAAAAGTCAGGCAGCAAAATCTACTGGTCAGACGCAAAGAAGATTACAGTTAAAACTGCCGCTGTAAGCAACACAAAAACCTTAAAGGCTACAGCAGGGGAGAACTGCAAGGTTACTCTCAAGTGGAGCAAGGTAAGCGGAGCAACAGGTTATGTAGCTTATGTTTACAAGGACGATGCATGGAAAAAGCTTAAGGCTACCACAGCAACAAGCTATGATATAACCGGCCTTAATGCGAACACAACCTACAAATTCAAGGTTGTAACTTATATGAAGGTTTCAGGAAAGAATTACTACTCCTCCGGTAAAACCGTAAGCGTTAAAACCGGTGCTCTTTCAGTGGGTAAGGTAAGTGCGGTTGACGTAAGTGCAACCTCTGATTCAATAACTCTCAGCTGGACATCTGACGGAAACGTAACAGGCTACAGAGTTTATATCTATGACACCGCAGCAGGTTCATACAAGACTCTTTCAACTCTCAAGGAAACAACCTATACTGTAACAGGACTTGAAGGCTCAACCAACTATACCTTCGTTGTAAAACCATACGCCAAATCAGGCTCAACAACTGTTTGGGGCGGAAAATTTGAAGTTATGGCTCAGACACTTCTTACTGCTCCTTACTCAATCAGTGCAACTGTAAGCGGTCAGACTGCCACAATCGTATGGTCAAGTGCAGGTAACGTTGACGGCTACAGAGTATACCTTTATAAGAGTCTGAGCAGTGAAAGCACATCAGTTCTTGTAAGCTCAACAAAGGATACCTCATATGTGCACGAGCTTCCGGAAAACACCGTTCAGAAAATCGGTGTAAAGGCATACAGAAAGCTTGAAAACGGCGAATATGAATGGAGCTCAATGAAAACAATCACCCTTGGCGGTGTATATAAGTACAGATCAATTTTCGCAACAGGGGAGTATTCATATACTACTGTTATGGAAGGTCAGGAAACAGATGTTTACCATAAGGACGGAAGCGTTAACCTGACTACTGATATGCCTATTACAGAGGATCTTATAGCTAAATGTCAGGTTATCTATAACCACAAAAAGAAAGAAACAATTGCTCTCGTTTCAATTGCAGGTATGGGCGGCTTCTATTGCTCTAATATGGAATTATTAGGCGGTGAGGATATTGATATATCACAGACTGCCACATACGATGTAAGATTTGTAAAGGGCGAAATCGCTTCAGATATTACAGTAACTGAAATAAGATATTCTGACAAGATTCTCATCAGTGAAAGCTATATCAATTCAGATGGCGAAACCGTAATTTTCTACTTTGAAAACGGTAAGCTTGTAAAGCACGATATTATCAATGCTGAAGGTTATGTTGACAGCGTAACACTCAAAAACGTAAAAAGCAGTGTAAGCGACAAAAAGTTCAACACAAGTGAAGAATATTATTTGTTGAAAGGGTTCTTCAACATTGAATGGTTGCTTCAAGAGAATTAATCCACGAATCCGTGTGTTTAATGCGATTATAATGCGAATACAGAAAAATCCCTTCCTTTGGAGAAAATCCTCAGGTAGGGATAATTTTTTATAAAACTGCACTTTGCAGCATAAATAGTTCAGATAAAAATAAAAAATCCGCCAAAAAAGCGGAAAAAACTTAAAAAAAGAGGGGATAAGACCCCAAAACCCCTTGACAACGGGATTTGATATGTGTTAATATATCATAATGTATAATGGTCTAATATGCCCACGTATATCTCTACTAAAAGCATATTAGCACTTAACTGAAAAAATGTCAAGATGTTTTTTCAAATCTCTTTTTCAGTATGCAATGCCGCAAGGCAAAAATATAAAGATATGGAGTGATAAGCTATATGGTAAATGTTACCAACGTAAAACTCGGTACAAATACCCGTAAGAGCTTCGGCAAAATCAATGAAGTTATGCGTATGCCTAACCTCATTCAGGTTCAGAAGGATTCTTACAAATGGTTCATCGAAACCGGTCTTAAGGAAGTGCTCAAGGATATGTCGGATATCACCGACTACAGCGGAAACCTTGTTCTTTCCTTCATCGACTACAGAATGGACGACAAACCGAAGTATTCCGTAAAAGAGTGTAAGGAGAGAGACACCACTTACTCTGCTCCCATGAGACTTACCGTACGTCTTTACAATAAGGAAACAGGTGAGGTTAAGGACAGCGAAGTTTATATGGGTGAATTCCCCCTTATGACAGAAAGCGGTACCTTCATCATCAACGGTGCAGAACGTGCAATTGTTTCTCAGCTCGTTCGTTCACCCGGCGTTTATTTCGGAATGACTCACAATGTTACAGGTAAAAGGCTTTTCACTTCAACAATCATTCCGGGCCGTGGTGCATGGCTTGAATATGAAACAGACCAGAATGACCTTTTCTATGTAAGAATCGATAAGAACAGAAAAATCCCCATTACAACTCTTATCCGTGTTCTCGGTTATTCATCAGATAACGATATCCGTGAGTTCTTCGGTATGGACGACAGAATTGAAGCTACTCTTGAAAAGGATAACACAAAGAACACCGAGGAAGCTCTTATTGAAATCTATAAGAAGCTCCGTCCCGGTGAGCCTCCCACGCTTTCAAGCGCACAAAGCCACATTGAAGGTATGTTCTTCGACGAAAGAAGATACGACCTTTCAAGAGTCGGCAGATATAAGTATAACAAAAAGCTTGGCATTTCTGACAGAATCCGCGGCTTCAGACTCGCACAGCCCATTATCAACGACCTTACAGGCGAAATCATCGCTGAAGAAGGTGAACTTGTTACAAAGCAGAGAGCCTACGAAATTGAGCAGGCAGGTGCAAAGATTGCTTACGTAACAGTTGAAGGTCAGGAAGAACCCGTTAAGGTTATTTCAAACCAGATGGTTGACATCAAGGGCTACATTCCTTACCTTTCAGACGAAGAACTCAGAGAAGCAGGTATCAACGAGCACGTAAGATACACTGTTCTTATGGAAGTTCTTTCAGAAATCGACGGTATGGAAAAGGATGAGGTTCTCGCTTACCTTGAATCAAAGGCAGACGAGCTTATTCCCAAGACCATTATTGTTGACGATATTCTCGCTTCAATCAACTACCTTAACTGCCTTGCTAACGGCGTAGGTCACGCAGATGACATCGACCATCTCGGTAACCGCCGTATCAGAAGCGTAGGTGAGCTTCTTCAGAACCAGTTCCGCGTTGGTTTCTCAAGAATGGAAAGAGTTATCAAGGAAAGAATGACTCTTCAGGCTCAGGAATCAGATAAGGTAACTCCTCAGGCTCTTATCAACACAAGACCCGTAATTGCTGCAGTAAGAGAATTCTTCGGTTCATCACCCCTTTCGCAATTCATGGACCAGAACAACCCCCTTGCTGAGCTTACACATAAGAGAAGACTTTCAGCACTCGGTCCCGGCGGTCTTTCACGAGACAGAGCAGGCTTCGACGTTCGAGACGTACACTACTCACACTACGGCCGTATGTGTCCTATCGAAACTCCTGAAGGTCCCAACATCGGTCTTATCTCTTACCTTGCAACCTTCGCAAGAATCAACGAATACGGTTTTATTGAAGCTCCTTTCCGTCCTATCGACAAGGAAACAGGCGTTGTTCTTGAAACATACGAATATATGACAGCTGACGTAGAAGACGAATACACAGTTGTTCAGGCTAACGAACCCCTTGATGAAAACAACCGTTTCATCAGAACAAAGGTAAACGCACGTCACCGTGACGAATTCCTTGAAACAGATCCCTCAAGAGCAGACTATATGGACGTTTCACCCAAGATGGTTGTTTCAGTTGCTACTGCTCTCATTCCCTTCCTTGAAAACGACGACGCAAACCGTGCCCTCATGGGTTCAAACATGCAGCGTCAGGCAGTGCCTCTTCTTACCTGCGATTCACCTATGGTAGGTACAGGTATGGAATACAAAGCAGCTACAGACTCAGGCGTATGCGTACTTGCAAAGGATGCAGGTACCGTAACATATGTAAGTGCTGACAAGATTGACATTATCACAAAGGACAACAGAGTTGACACTTACAACCTTATTAAGTTCATGCGTTCCAACCAGGGCACATGTATCAACCAGAAGCCCGTTGTAAAGGTTGGCGACACAGTTGAAAAAGACCAGGTAATCGCAGACGGTCCCGCTACAGATAACGGTGAGCTTGCCCTCGGTAAGAATGCTCTTATCGGCTTTATGACCTGGGAAGGCTACAACTACGAGGACGCTGTTCTTATTAACGAAAAGCTTGTACGTGATGATGTTTACACATCAATCCACATTGAAAAATATGAACTTGAAGCAAGAGATACCAAGCTCGGACCTGAAGAAATCACAAACGATATTCCTAACGTTGGTGATGCTCTTCGTGACCTTGACGAAAGAGGCATTATCCGTGTTGGTGCTGAAGTTCATTCAGGCGACATTCTTGTAGGTAAGGTTACTCCCAAGGGTGAAACTGAGCTTACAGCAGAAGAAAGACTTCTCAGAGCTATTTTCGGCGAAAAGGCAAGAGAAGTAAGAGATACTTCACGGCGTGTACCTCACGGTGAATACGGTATCGTAGTAAACGTTGAAGAATTCACAAGAGAAAACAGCGACGAGCTTTCACCCGGTGTAAACAAGGTAGTACGTTGCTATATCGCTCAGAAGAGAAAGATTCAGGTAGGCGACAAGATGGCAGGTCGTCACGGTAACAAGGGTGTTGTTTCCCGTGTACTTCCTCAGGAAGATATGCCCTTCCTTTCAGACGGTACTCCTCTTGACATCGTTCTTAACCCCCTCGGCGTACCCTCACGTATGAACATCGGTCAGGTACTTGAAGTGCATCTCGGCTTTGCTTGCCGTAAGATGGGCTGGAAGATTATGACTCCCGTATTTGACGGTGCTCACGAAGAAGATATCAGAGAAGCTCTTAAAGAAGCAGGCATCAACGAAAGCGGTAAGTCAGTTCTTTATGACGGACGTACAGGTGACCGTTTCGACGGCGAAGTAACAGTTGGTGTTATGTACTTCCTTAAGCTCCACCACCTCGTTGACGATAAGATGCACGCACGTTCAACCGGTCCGTACTCACTTGTTACTCAGCAGCCTCTCGGCGGTAAAGCTCAGTTCGGCGGCCAGCGTTTCGGTGAAATGGAAGTTTGGGCACTTGAGGCTTACGGTGCAGCTTATACTCTTCAGGAAATTCTTACAGTTAAGTCAGACGACGTTGTTGGCCGTGTTAAGACATACGAAGCAATTGTTAACGGTGAAAATGTTCCTCAGGCAGGCGTTCCCGAATCATTCAAGGTTCTTGTTAAGGAACTTCAGAGCCTTGGTCTTGATGTTAAGGTTCTTGACGCTGATAACAATGAAATCGACCTTAAGCAGAACATTGACGGTGATGAAGGTGTAAGCCTCCACAGATATGTTGCCAAGGAAGAGACTGCAGATGGTTCAGATGATCTCAGTCTCGACGAAGACGATGATGATCTCAGCCTTGACGATGAGGACGATATTGACCTTGACTTTGACTTTGGCGATCTTGAGTCAGCAGACGATGAGGACGAAGACGAAGAAGAATTTGACGTTGACGCATTCTTCAATGAAATGAACCCCACAATCAACGATGCAGGATTCTCAAGCGGCTTTGTTCCCGATGAAGACAATATGTAATCAAGAGATTTTAAATTATAATACAGGAAAGGGCTGACTTAATAATATATGGAAAATATTACTTTTGAATCAATTAAAATAGGTCTGGCTTCACCTGAAATGATCAGAAGCTGGTCATACGGTGAAGTAACGAAGCCTGAAACCATAAACTACCGTACACTTAAGCCGGAAAGCGACGGTCTTTTCTGTGAAAAGATCTTCGGACCCCTTAAGGACTGGGAATGCCATTGCGGACGCTATAAGAGAATCCGTCACAAGGGTAAGGTTTGTGAACGCTGCCACGTAGAAATTACAAAGGCAAAGGTTCGTCGTGAACGTATGGGTCACATTGAGCTTGCAACCCCCGTTTCACATATCTGGTACTTCAAGGGTATTCCCTCAAGAATGGGTCTTATGCTCGACATTTCTCCCAGAGATCTTGAAAGAGTACTTTACTTTGCAGCTTATGTTGTAATTGATGCAGGTACCGTTCCCAATGTAAAAGAGGGACAGGTTATTACTGAAAAGCAGTATGACGATATTAAGGAATACTACTACAACGATGAAGACTTCAAGGTTGGTATGGGTGCTGAGGCTATCAAAGAGCTTCTCTCCAAAATCGATGTTGAAGCGCTTAATGAAGAACTCCGTGAACAGCTTTCTACCGCAAGCGGTCAGAAGAAGGCAAGAATTCTCAAGAGACTTGAGGTTGTTGAAGCCTTCAGAGCTTCAGGTAACAGACCTGAATGGATGATTCTTGATGTTGTTCCCGTAATTCCTCCCGATATCCGTCCTATGGTTCAGCTTGACGGTGGTCGTTTTGCAACAAGTGACCTTAACGACCTTTACAGAAGAGTTATCAACAGAAACAACCGTCTTAAAAAGCTCCTTGAGCTTGGCGCTCCCAGCATTATCATCAGAAACGAAAAGAGAATGCTTCAGGAAGCAGTAGACGCACTTATTGACAACGGCAGAAGAGGCAGACCCGTTACAGGTCCCAACAACAGACCTCTCAAGTCACTTTCAGATATGCTTAAGGGTAAGCAGGGCCGTTTCCGTCAGAACCTTCTCGGTAAGCGTGTTTACTAATAACGCCGTTCAGTTATCGTTGTAGGCCCCGAGCTTAAGCTCTATCAGTGCGGTCTTCCCAAGGAAATGGCACTTGAACTCTTCAAGCCCTTCGTAATGAAGAGACTTGTTGAAACAGGTGTTGCAGCACATATAAAAACAGCAAGAAAAACCGTTGACCGTCAGGAAAAGTGTGTATGGGACGCTCTTGAAATTGTAATCAAGGACCACCCCGTAATGCTCAACCGAGCTCCCACACTTCACAGACTCGGTATTCAGGCATTTGAACCCGTGCTTGTTGAAGGTAAGGCTATCAAGCTTCATCCTCTTGTATGTACAGCGTTCAACGCCGACTTCGACGGTGACCAGATGGCTGTTCACGTACCTCTTTCAGCAGAGGCTCAGGCAGAAGCACGTTTCCTTATGCTTGCTGCTAACAACCTTCTTAAGCCCTCAGACGGAAAGCCCGTTGCTGTTCCCACTCAGGACATGGTTCTCGGCTCATACTATCTTACACTTGAAATTCCCGGCTCAAAGGGTGAGGGTAAGGTGTTCCGTGACGTAAACGAGGCAAGACTCGCTTACGATTCAGGCGTTATCGACCTTCATGCAAAAATCAAGGTTCGTGTAACCAAGGAAA
This sequence comes from Acutalibacteraceae bacterium, assembly GCA_045121655.1. GTDB lineage: Bacteria > Bacillota > Clostridia > Oscillospirales > Acutalibacteraceae > UBA6857. Next base: position 22,490 of record JBGVGM010000141.1, read on the forward strand.
TTGACGGCATTAAGAAGTCAAAGATTATTGAAACAACTCTCGGTAAGATCATCTTCAACGATCCCGTTCCTCAGGATCTCGGTTTCATTGACAGAACTGATCCCGAAAATATGTTCCGTCTTGAGGTTGAAGGCCTTGTAAACAAAAAGCTTCTCGGTAAGGTTATTGCTAAATGTATTCAGGTACACGGCACAGCCAAGACAGCTGAGGTTCTTGACAACGTTAAGAATCAGGGTTACAAGTATTCAACACGAAGCGGTATCACCGTTGCTGTTTGCGATGCAACAATTCCCGCTTCAAAGAAGGAAATTCTCGCTGAAACAGAAGCGCAGGTTGACGAAGTTAACAGAAAGTTCAACCGTGGTCTTCTTTCAAATCAGGACCGTTCAAGACAGGTTCTCAAGGCTTGGGATACTTGTACAAACCGTGTTGCTGATGCTCTTACAGGTTCATTCGAGGCAACCAACCCCATCTGGATGATGCTTGACTCCGGTGCCCGTGGTTCTAACAGCCAGCTCCGTCAGCTTGCAGGTATGCGTGGTCTTATTGCCAACACAGCAGGTAAGACAATTGAAGTACCCATCAGAGCTAACTACCGTGAAGGTCTTAACGTTCAGGAATACTTCATTTCATCACGTGGTGCTCGTAAAGGTCTTGCCGATACAGCGCTTCGTACAGCTGACTCAGGTTACCTTACACGTCGTCTTGTTGACGTTTCACAGGACGTTATTATCCGTGAAGAGGATTGCGGCTGCTCAGAAGGTCTTGAAGTATACGATATTATGGACGGTAACCGTATTCTTGAATCTCTTTCAGAGAGACTTAAGGGCCGTTACCTTCTCAATAACCTTATTGATGATGAAACCGGTGAAGTTATTATGGGCAACGACCATATGCTTACCGAAAAAGATGCAGACAAGATTGACGCATATCTTACAGCCAAGATGAACAAGGCTCTCGACAATGGTATGCCCAAGGAAGAAGCTGCAAACATCAGAAGAATCACAATCCGTTCACTTCTCACATGTAACTCAGACCACGGTGCTTGTATCAAGTGCTACGGTGCAAACCTTGCATCAGGTCAGCCTGTTACCGTTGGTGAAGCAGTTGGTATTATTGCTGCTCAGTCAATCGGTGAACCGGGTACACAGCTTACAATGAGAACGTTCCATACCGGTGGTGTTGCTTCAGGTGCTGACATCACACAGGGTCTTCCCCGTGTTGAAGAACTCTTTGAAGCACGTAAACCTAAAACTCTTGCAATCATCTCAGAAATCGACGGTGTTGTTTCATTTGAAACAATCAAGAAAAACCCCAACATCGTTGTTACAAACGAAGAAACAGGGGAGAGAAAGGAATACTTCCTTACCTTCGGTGCTAGAGCAAGAGTTTCAGAAGGTCAGTTCATCAAGAAGGGCGAAACCGTTACGGAAGGTTCAGTTGACCCGAAGGACGTACTCAACATAATGGGCGTAAATGCAGTGCACGACTACCTTATCAGCCAGGTACAGCTCACATACCGTACTCAGGGTGTTGATATCAACGATAAGCATATCGAAGTTATTGCTCGTCAGATGATGAGAAAGGTTAAAGTTGAGGACGCAGGTGATACAAATCTTCTTCCCAACTCAGTTGTTGATAAGAAGGAAATCCGTGATGCTAACAAGGCACTCAGAGCAAGAATGGAAGAAACAGGTGAGGAGCTTATGGAAGCAACCTGCTCACCCATACTTATGGGTATCACCAAGGCTTCACTTGCAACTGACTCATTCCTTTCAGCTGCATCATTCCAGGAAACAACAAGAGTTCTCACCGACGCTGCTATCAAGGGCAAGGTTGATCCTCTTATGGGTCTTAAGGAGAACGTTATCATTGGTAAGCTTCTTCCCTCAGGTACAGGTATGAAGTGCTACAACGAAGTAGATTTTGTTGACACAGCAGAAAAGGCACTCAAGGAAGAAGAAGCAGCACTTATCTGGAATATCTAAAAAAAGAGCCCTTTCGGGGGCTCTTTTTAAATGCAAAATGCAAAGTGCAAAATGCAAAATTGCTGACGAAACGGGAAACTTCTAAATGCAAAATGCAGAATGCAAAATGCAAAATAACTGACGAAACGGTAAGTGATACCCGTAGGGACCGGCATCCCCGACGGTCCGAAACAACAAGCCTCAACCTTTAAATGCAAAATGCAAAATGCAAAATGACCCCTCAGTCAGACCTTCGGTCTGACAGCTCCCCTTAAAAGGGGAGCCAAGAATAGATGTTCAAATATACAGAGCAGAACACTTGCCTCTCCCTTTGGGAGAGGTGT
>JBGVGM010000142.1:0-2312 GCA_045121655.1 Acutalibacteraceae bacterium
TGCTGATATTTTTTCAGGATATGTTGTCTATGCGCCTGCAACATTTGTTATAAAGAGTTTAATGGCCGTTGTAGTTGGCATATTCGTCAAGCGTCCATCTGCAAAGATTTTTCCAACCATAATGATTTCCGAAACAATTTCGGAAATCATTATGGTTGCCGGATATTTTCTCTTTGAAGCAACCATTATGGGATATGGCGTTGGTGCTGCAGCAGCGCTCCCCGGAAATACAATTCAGGGCATTGTAGGTGTTATAATTTCAATGTTACTGATACCCACAATAAAGAAACTGGGTATTGATTCATTCAGAGGAATTTCAGATTAGAGCAAAGGGGCAAAATAAAATGAAGAAAATCTATGTAAACGAAGAATGGTGTCTTGGCTGCCACTTATGCGAATATAACTGTGCCTTTGCCAATTCCGGGCAAAGCGATATGGTAAAAGCCTTGAAAGATAAATCTATATTTCCAAGACTATGTGTTGAGGACAGCGGCAAAATCACTTATGCGGTTTCATGCAGACATTGTGAAGATCCTCTCTGTGTAAAGAGCTGTATTTCGGGTGCACTTTCAAAAAAAGACGGTGTAATTAAAATTAACAAAGATAAATGTATAGGCTGCCTTACCTGTATTTTGGTATGTCCTTACGGTGCACTGATGCAAGGAGAAAAAGGTGCAGTACAAAAGTGTGAGCTTTGTCTTGAAAACTCTTGCGGCTCTCCCGCTTGTGTTGCAGGCTGCCCCAACAGAGCACTTGTGTACGAAGAAAGAGGTGAGACTGAATGAAAAGCTATGTGATAATCGGTAACGGTGTTGCTGCCGCAGGGTGTATTGAAGGCATCAGAAGCGTTGATAAAGATACAAAAATCACAGTAATATCTGCTGAAAACCATCCTGTTTATTGCAGACCTCTTATTTCATACTATCTTGAAAATAAAACAACACTTGATAAAATGAGCTACAGAGATGCAGACTTTTATGAAAAAAATAAATGTGATGTCATTTATGGAAAGCAAGCTGTAAAGATTGATAAAGACGGCAAAAGTGTAACCTTGGATGATGCTACGAATATAAAATATGATTCTTTATGTATTGCATCAGGTTCCTCTCCGTTCATTCCGTCCTTTGCAGGACTTGAAACAGTGCAAAATAAATTTTCGTTTATGACAATAGACGATACACTCGCACTTGAAAAAGCAATCACAAAAGAGTCAAAGGTGCTGATTATAGGTGCCGGTCTTATAGGACTTAAATGCGCAGAAGGTATTTTGGAAAAGGTTGCAAAAATAACTGTATGTGATTTATCTGACAGAATACTTTCAAGTATTTTAGATGACGAATGTGCAGCTATCATGCAAAAGCATCTGGAAGAGCATGGAATAAAATTTATGCTTGATGATACAGCTGAAAGCTTTGACATAAATACAGCTAAAATGAAAAGCGGTGCATCGGTAGATTTTGATGTTCTCGTTCTTGCAGTCGGTGTAAGAGCCAATACAAACATTTTTAAAGATGCAGGCGGCGATGTAAACCGTGGTATCATTATTAACGACAAGATGCAGACTAACATAGTCGATATTTATGCCGCCGGCGATTGCAGCGAAGGTAACGATATTACCCTTGGACAGAAAAGGGTTCTTGCTATCCTTCCCAACGCTTATATGCAAGGCTTTTGTGCCGGTGCTAATATGGCAGGCGGCAACTCGCTGTTTGACAATGCAATTCCAATGAACTCTATCGGCTTCTTCGGACTTCACGCAATGACAGCAGGAAGCTATTATACAGAAAAAGAAGGCGGAAGCGTTTATGAAGAAAAGGGCGAAAACAGCATAAAGAGACTGTATATGAAGGACGGAGTTCTTACCGGATATATTATTATCGGTGATGTAAATCGTGCCGGAATATATACTTCACTTGTAAGAGAAAAGACGTCACTTGACACAATAAATATGGATATGCTCAAAAAAAATCCGTCACTTGCGATGTTTTTTCCTGAAATCCGTAGAAAAAAGCTCGGAGATGTGATATAATACCATCACGGCGTTACCAAAATCAAAGATTTTGACGCCTGAGAGAACGTTGAATCACACCATTACGCACAGACTACGCTGTGCTACATTATTAATGAATGAAAATCTTGCAGATTTTCTTACGAGGTGATATAATATGACCATAAATGCAAAAAATGTCGATTTTAAGAATTTAAATGAAGCTTTACGATCAGCAGGAGCTGAGTGCGAAATTTCTTCATGCCTCGGTCAGCGATTCATTGCATCCGGATTGTCAGACAAAAAGATTACCATAAACGGCATC
>JBGVGM010000143.1:0-20393 GCA_045121655.1 Acutalibacteraceae bacterium
ATATCCTTGTATTCCTCACCTCTGAGAGCTGCTCTGATTTTTGCATCAGTTGCAGTATCAACAGCAGATGTGCAGTCGTCAAAAATAAGAATCTTCGGCTTTCTTACAAGAGCTCTTGCAATACAGATTCTCTGTCTCTGACCGCCTGAAACGTTGTTGCCGCCCTGACCGAGGTCAGTGTCGTAGCCGTTTTCAAATTCTGAAATAAAGTCGTGAGCCTGAGCTGTTTTTGCAGCAAATTCAACTTCTTCGTCAGTGGCTTCAAGCTTACCCCAACGGATATTTTCCTTGATTGAGCCTGAGAAAAGAAGGTTCTGCTGAAGAACAACCGCGATTTCGTCTCTGAGATTCTTGAAGGTGTAATTCTTAACGTTTTCACCGCCGATTAAAACTTCGCCCTCTGTGGCGTCGTAAATTCGGGGAATAAGCTGAATAAGAGTTGACTTTGATGAGCCTGTTGCACCGATTACACCGATGGTTTCACCCGATTCAATTTTAAAATCAATGTTTTCGAGTGCATTTCTTACAGCGTCTTCGCCGTACTTGAAAGTAACATTTCTGAACTCAATTGAGCCGTCCTTTACCTTGAGGTCTTTGTCGGCACTGTCGTCATTGATAGAGGGCTCTTCGTTGAAAACTTCCTTGATTCTGTCAATGGAAGCCTTAGCCATAATCATACTGATGAACACCATGATAATGGTCATAAAGGAGGAGAGAACCTCTGAAATATAGGTTGTGAAAGCGGTAAGCTCACCGATTTCCATACCTGAGCCGTTTATGATAAGCTCACTGCCTCGTATATTCGCAGCAATAAGACAGCCGTAAATAACAATCATAATGGCAGGGGTTATGAGAAGAACAATCTTCTGTGCCTTAACGCTGAGATTCATAACCTCTGTGTTGCTTACGTGGAACTTTTCCTTTTCGTGTTCTTCACGAACAAAGGATTTTACAACTCTGATACCGTTGATATTACCTCTGAGAACACCGTTGAAACGGTCGGTTGCCTTGAGCATCTTTTTGAAAAGAGGTACTGCCATAAGAGCCATAATTGTAAGTACAATTACAATTGAGGGGAGAGCAACGTAGAAAACGGCGGAAAGCTCTGTGCTGATTTTTCTTGCTTCAATAAGAGCAGAAACAAGCATAAAGGGTCCCTTGATGAAAATGACAATAGTCTGAGAGTAAACGTTCTGAATTGAAGAAACGTCGTTTGTCATTCTTGTAATAAGTGATGAAATCTTCAGCTTGTCGATGTTTTCAAAGGAAAGACTCTGAATCTTGAAGAAAAGCTCACGGCGAAGGTTGGCGCCAAAGCCCATACTTGCAATTGCAGAGCAGCGTGCCGCAATGTAGCCCACTACAAGAGTGGATATGCAAAGCAGAAGCATTTTCAAAAGCAACGATATAAGTTGGTCGGTAACGTTTTCTGCAGTTACATTGTAAAGCAGAGTAATTACGTTACCCATTACCTTCGGAATCTGAAGGCTTATCTGAACATCAATGAAAATCATTATCGGACAGATAATTGATAAAATTCTGTATCCCTTGGTGTAGGAAAAAAATCTTTTTGCCAACGGGCATACCTCCTTGTATTTTTGTAACCGCCTTTTAAAGCGGTTACGTCTCTGATATGAAACTTAACTATGTTGTACCACTAAACTTAAACAAAGTTAAATATTGGGAATAAGTGCATTTGCGAGAGCAAAATAAATTAGAAGTGAAACAGCGTCAACAACCGTACTCATCAGCGGTCCTGTCATCATAGCAGGGTCCATTCTGAAAAGCTTTGCAACAATCGGCAGAGTACAGCCCATAATTTTTGCCACAATTACAACGCACCAGATTGAAAAGCTTACAACAAGGATAACGCTGTTTGAAGCGTCACTTCCAATTGTGTAGCGAAGTATAATCATTCTCACAATGTTTACTGCGGCAAGGACAAAGCCTACCATAACGGAAACTCTGATTTCCTTCCACAGAACCTTGAAGTAATCCTTTACTCTTATTTCGTCAAGTGCAAGACCACGGATAATAAGGGTTGAAACCTGGCTTCCTGAGTTACCGCCAGTACCCATAAGCATAGGTATGCAGGCTGTCATACCTGCAATTGCGGCGAGCTTGTTCTCAAAGCCTTCGATAATCTGACCTGTAAAGGTTGAAGAAATAAGAAGGATAATCAGCCAAGGAATTCTGTTTTTTGCAAGAACGCTGATTTTCGTTTTAAGGTATTCATCACCTGACGGAGTAAGGTTAGCCATCTTTTCAAAGTCTTCCGTAGCCTCTTCGTCGATGATGTCGATAATGTCGTCGATTGTGATAATGCCCACGAGTCTGCCCTCATTGTCAACAACGGGAACGGACAGAAGGTCATACTTTTTGGCAATTGAAGCAACCTCTTCACGGTCGTCCATAGTGTAAACATAAATGAGCTGTTCATCATCAGCCATAATATCGGTTATAAGAGTTTCCTCGTCGTTGAGAAGAAGACGTCTCAGAGGAATTGTACCCACAAGGTGACGCTTGTCATCAATAACGTAGCAGGTGTAAATTGTCTCCTTGTCAACACCTGAACGGCGGATACTCTTGATTGCTTCACCGACGGTAAGTCTGTCGTGAAGGTCAACCATTTCAATTGTCATAACGCTGCCTGCGCAGTTTTCGGGGTACTTGAGGAAACGGTTGATAATATCTCTTGTTTCCTTGTCTGTGTTTGCAAGAACTCGTCTTACCATATTTGCAGGAACCTCTTCAAGGAAGTCAACGGCGTCGTCCACGTAAAGGTCGTCCATAAGACGGCCGATTTCGCTGTCCGTAATTGAGCGGACAATAAGCATCTGACTGTCAGGGTCAAGATAAGCAAAAACGTCTGCGGAAATATCCTTGGGAAGAATACGGAAAACCTTAACAGCAAGCTTTTCTTCATCAAGCTCATCGTCAAGCTCCATAATAAATTCCGCAATATCCGGATAGGGCATTTCAGAAAGAACTTCTTTAAGCTCTTTAAGACCGTTACCCGTAAGCAGAGCATAGAGCTCTTCAAATAAAGTACTATTCATTTTTTTCACCGACTTTCCCGGTGCATAGCCCTTTTAAAATCTCTTATTGTCGGGCAGAAGACGGACTTGCACCGAACAGATTAAATTACGCCCGTTAGGTTTAGTATCACTACTGTCCAATTAAAGTCCACCTCCAATAAAAATGAAATGATTTGCACACCAAATTATTATACAATAATTATCCTCATAAAGTCAACCGAAAATACGGGTTTTATTGAATTCAGAGATAAAAATAAAAGACCCCTGCCCGTGGTGGGCAGGGATATGTGAGAAATTTAAATTTTATAAATTTTGAGTTTTTGCAAATTTAAGTTAAATATATTCTTTTATAATATTTTTTCTTATGAAATCAAGCTTGTGGGCCTGTTCACGGTTAAAACAAATATAATCTATGTGCTTGAAATCAGTATAGGTTTTAATCTTTTCTTTTTCAATGAATTCGCAGTTGTATTCCAAAGGAAAAGAATAAAGTGTTAAATCAACATCTACTTTATATTCATTGTTCAATAATTTTTTTTGATAAGCTTCATCATAATTTAAGCGCTCAACAAATATCAGATATTCATTTTCAGGTATCATCAAATTGTTAAGTGCGTTTACGCTGTAGAAAAACAGGTTTTTATTTTTTGCGCTGTATTGGAAAAAGTTGGGTTCATAGATGATGATGTCGTTATTTAATTCGTTTTCATCGCCTTTGATTACGCGTTTTACTGTTGCAGTTGTTTTTGTAGTTTCATAATTTTTGATGTGTTTTTTTACTTTAACAATAAAAACATCACAATCTTTTTTTCTTTTAAGCTCTTTTGATATTTTTTTCTCATCAATATTTTTTACAAGATTATCTACAACAAGACCCTTATACTGCATCTCGTCGGCTTCTTTATTGTATTCCCAATGTTCCTGTATTGTATATATTGCTTCGTCTTCTGAAATGTTACGATAACTGATTCTGGTAGCTACGCCAATAACCAAAGCGGCTATAACAACCCCTAAAATTAGAGGATAACATACCTTATAGAATTTTTGCATTTATCTCTCCACCTTTACAATATTTTTAATTTTTCCGTCTTCCATAAAAATAATTTTATCACAAAGCTCCTGAATTTCTTCTTTCGAATGGCTTGCAATGAGAATAGTTTTCCCATCACTTTTTTCTTTTAATATTCTTTTTCTTAAGTTTAATACGCTTTCTTCATCCAATGCGTTAGTCGGTTCGTCAAGAATAATCAAATCAGGCTTGTTCATAAAGGCTTGAATAAGTCTTAATTTTTGTTTCATTCCGAGCGAAAATGCACCGTAAGGTTTCTCGGATTTTGAATCCAAACCAAATTCATCAATGAGCAAAAGAATTTCTTCTTTTGTGAGCTTGTTTTTGCTCATATAATTTAAGACGTTTAAATTTTCAAAAGCAGACAACTCATTCCAAAAATCTGCGTTTTCAATAAGTAAACCAAGGTTTTCTGGATGATTGCCTTTGGTTATCTCAATATTGTCAACACAAACTGTTCCTGAAGTTGGCTTGATTAATCCGCTTATAGCTCTGAAAAGCATAGTTTTACCTGAGCCGTTAATACCGACAAACCCGTATATTTTATTTTTTTCTAAGTTTAGATTGATACAATCTAAAACGATATTTTTTTTGATTTTCTTTGTGTAGTTTTCAATTTTTATATAACTCATAATTTTTCTCCTATAAACAATCTGCTTTTTCTATGATTTCTTTTCCAATAAATATTTCGCATATAATAAATATTGCTATAGCTATGTAATATGTGGGAGTTGAATATGAACAAAATTCAGGATTATTCATAACCAAATGCCAAGAAAAGAAATAGTGGGTAAACGGGAAATATTGAGGTATAGTGATGAAGGGTGTGAGTCCCATCATAATTACAACTGTACCTACAGAAACCGTTGAGCTGATATGTGGCTTAATGACAGAAATTAATATGCAATTAATCATTACTACCATAAACAAAATTAAAAAGCCTGAAACTATTGCAAAAAGCAAATAATTAAGAGAGATTTTTATGTCGCTTGTTCGAAATCCGAAAAGATAAACAAATATGAAAATGAAAAGGTTATATGCAACAGCAGCAATCAAGCAGTATACGAAGGCTTGAAAGACTTTCAGATAATACCAGCCGGCATTGCTTTTGATTCTTACAAAAATATAATTTTTGGCAATTTCGAAATCGTCAGAGAAAACTCTGTTTATCATCGGAATAAATAGCAGTAGATTGAATGAAGCAATAATCACCGTGAAAGAAAAACGTTTTGCTCCGACTATATTGAAAGTATCTCTCGCTAAAATAAAAGCCTCTTCCAAACTGAATCCTTGCTTTTCATTTAAGTTTAAATTCAAAAAAATCATAAACAGAGCACAAGTTGCAGCTGTGAATATGATTTGAAGCAAGTCCTTTTTCTTAAATAAAATTTTAATCATATAAATCCACTAGCTTTCTTTTTGCAAAAGGTATTGGTAGCAGGGCGCTTAAAATTAAAATAGCAAAAGAAAAAATTAATCCTGATGCAGTTTGATTATTATAAAAATCTGAAGAGAATAAATAAGTGCTTATGTGATACTCATTATATCCCAATGCCATCGTAGCTGCCTGAGAGAAAATATAAACACCGTAAAAAATCATCAATAAAAAAATGCGACTCTTTTTATAAAACAAAGAAAGCTGATATGTGATTACGGAAAATAAGCCACCTGCTACTGAAAACATAACCATATAGATACAGTTATAAGCATTCATATTACCGGCAAATAAATTTTTCAAAAGAATTGTTTTGATTAGTGTTTCAAAGGTATATGAATTATGTATAGAAAGATTGTGAGCGGTAAAACTTGAATCAACAGGAAATGTAATTGCGTTTAGTATAATATTGATTAGAAACGGGATTAAAACTATTAATATTCCACCTACAAAAACGACCAAAAGTTTTGAGAAATAATATTTAGTTATTGTTGTTCGAGATAAGCAAAACTGAATGGTTTTTCTTTTGCGTTCTTCAAACAATGAATCTGCAAAAGGTATTGCCACAATAAAAGGAATAAGTAACTCTATAAAATAAGAAATTGCTCCGGTATACCTTGAGCCTATATAAAGATATTTTGCTGATAAAACCGAAGTTATATCATATCCAAAATAATATATGCACTTAAAAATGAAATACCCGACCGATACCAATGTCATTATCAATAACGAGATTTTAAATTCCTTTCGTTTGAAAAGCAAATAAAATTGTGATTTAATCATATTTTTACCTCCATAGATATTTGCTTATTATAAGTAGCGGTGTTGCACAGCAACACCGCTTTGGATGTATTAGTAAGCAAATGCCTTTCCATGCATAATTTTAGACGTGGCAGAATCTTGTTCTCCGTAAAAATATACATTTTTATTTGGGGCAATTGAAGCTCCGTCTTTGTACATAATGGTACGTGTTTCACCATCGGGTAATACACCTACTTTGTCAGAAATCCAATCACCATCTGAGTTTTTTACCCACACATCGGCACTTGTAATGGTGCTGTCATTATATATTCTGATTTTTGCATAATTGGCATTTGTACTTTTTGTAACACGAGCTAATTCAGTATTTATAGTAAGTCCCGGAATATTTACTGTGAAATATTCATACTGATAGCTGTAAGCAGTTACGAAAGAAAAGAAACACAGCATTAAACAGGTTGTTGAAATTATAATTTTTAAAGTTTTATTCATTTTTTACATCTCTTTAATGTATTGTTTTTGCTTCCAATTTAAAATATTACTGCCACATTGGTATCACTTCTTTCAAATATATTTACAACTTAAATATACAGAAAGAAAGTGATTTTGTCAATATATATTTATACAAAATATTATATATGTTGAATACTTTTGTGGCATTATCACAAAAGTTGCCACTCGGAAGGTTAGGATTTAATTTGTAAGTATATGTAACTGTGTCGCAATAAAAGTATAAAATGATACCGTTATTTTGTAAAGCTGCGTAAACAAATTGTAAGAAAATCGTAATAAAAAAACCCGTAGCATAAAAAATCAGCCACCGGAATTAATCGGTGGCTGAAACCTTATTGCGAAGCAACAAGGTTCCGGGGCACCCGACCGCAATCTCTGATTGCTTGTCGGGTCGGGTTCTTATTTCGCTGCTTTTTTCATTCTCTTGAGCTTTGCCTTGTATTTATCCGACTCAAGATACTTGGGATACTGATAAGCTGTGATTGCACCTGCAATAAATACTGTGGTAAGTACAAAGAAAACAATCATAAGAACAAGCACAACTGTTTTCTTGCTTTCAATTTTTGTAATTGCATCATCATCAACTTTGTTTCCAGTTGCATCCTGAATTGCGTCTGTTATTGCATTTTCCTTGCCGCCCCCTACAAGAGCGCTGAGAGCACCTGCAATTACTTCTGTTGCTGCACTTTCAAGAGTTCCGTCACCTTTTTTGAGGTTTTCAATTTCGCTTGAAAAGTGAGCGTTCACACCAATCATACTGCAGCCTGCAACAAAGGTTATTGCAAGAATTACAATGTAAGCTATCATAGATTTTTTGTTAAAGAGTTTCTTCATCATTTTTGAGTTTCATCCTTTTTTCTTTATTGAAGTTCAAAGGCACCTGTATAAAGCTGATAGTATTTTCCTTTCTTTTCTATAAGGTCGTCATGACTTCCTCTCTCTATTATAACACCCTTGTCAAGTACCATTATAACGTCGGAGTTGCGGACTGTGGAAAGTCTGTGAGCAATTACAAAAACAGTTCTGCCTTTCATGAGGGCGTCCATACCTTTCTGAACAAGAGCCTCTGTTCTCGTGTCGATTGAAGAGGTCGCTTCGTCGAGAATCATAACCGGCGGGTCTGCAACGGCGGCACGTGCAATTGAAATAAGCTGACGCTGTCCCTGAGAAAGGTTTGCACCGTTACCGGTAAGTACAGTGTCATAGCCGTCTGGAAGTCGCTCGATAAAGGAGTGAGCGTTTGCAAGCTTTGCAGCTTCGATAATTTGCTCGTCTGTTGCCTCAAGGTTGCCGTAACGGATATTTTCCTTTACCGTACCCGTAAAGAGGTTGGTGTCCTGAAGAACAATACCGAGAGATTTTCTCAGATCGCTCTTTTTAATCTTGTTGATGTTGATTCCGTCGTATCTGATTTTGCCGTCGGCAATATCGTAGAAACGATTGATAAGGTTGGTAATGGTAGTTTTACCTGCACCTGTTGCACCGACAAAGGCAACCTTCTGACCCGGCTCTGCGTAAAGGGTGATGTTTTTAAGTACGGTTTTTTCTTCGGTGTAGCCGAAGTCAACGTCAAACATACGCACTTCGCCTAAAAGCTTTGTGTAGGTGGTTGTTCCGTCCTCGTGGGGGTGCTTCCATGCCCACATTCCGGTGCGCTCCTTTGTTTCGGTAATTTCGCCGTCAATTTCCTTTGCGTTGACGAGAGTTACATAGCCCTCGTCCTTTTCACTTTCCGCGTCAATAAGCTCAAAAATTCTCTTTGCACCGGCCATAGCCATAACAACAGAATTGAGCTGTTGTGAAATCTGGTTAATGGGCATGGTGAAGGACTTTGAAAGCTGAAGGAAGGAGGCAACATTACCCGTTGTGATTGCAAGAAGTCCCGTAAGAGGAACAGTGTTTGTAAGCACTGCAAGAATACATCCCACAATTGCGATTATAACATACTGGAGATGTCCTAAGTTATTGTTTATGGGACCCAGCATATTTGCAAACTTGTTTGCTGAGTAAGCGTTTTCAAAAAGCTCATCATTCTTTTTGTCAAACTCTTCCTTGGATTTTTCCTCGTGACAGAAAACCTTTACAACCTTCTGTCCTGTCATCATTTCTTCGATGTAACCGTTTACATCACCTAAAGAGTTTTGCTGTTTAAAGAAGTACTTTCCGCTCTGACCTGCAACCTTGCCCGTAACCGTAAGCATAAGAAAAACGGAAACGATAACCACAGCCGTAAGAGGCAGACTGAGACTTATCATAGCAACAAAGGTGGAAACAATTGTAACTGCCGAGGTCAGTGCCTGAGGGATAGACTGAGAAATCATCTGTCGGAGAGTGTCTGCGTCGTTGGTGTAGCGGCTCATCATATCACCAAAGCTGTTGGTATCGAAATACTTTATAGGAAGAGTCTGCATATGGGTGAACATTTCGTCACGGACATTTTTAAGTGCACCCTGAGCTACAACAATCATAATGCGGTTCTGAATAAAGGTGGCAGCAATACCGCAAAGGAAAATCAGAGCCATTTTTATAAGCATTTTAATAAGCTCACTGAAATCAGTGCTGCCCGAAAGGAGCATAGGCTCAATATAACCGTCAATAAGAGAACCGAGGAAAAGAGACGATGCAACGTTAGCGAGACTTGCGATTATAATGCAGAGAACAACGCCCAGCATAAGCAGACGGTGCTTGACACTCAGGTAGCTGAAAACACGCTTTATAACCTTGGGGTCAATTTTTTCGCCTTTCATTCTTATGGGGGTTCCGCCGTGTCTGTTAGGAGGGGGCATTTTCATCGGAGGCTTCTGCTGATTACTCACTGTCTTTTCCTCCTTTCACCTGAGATTCGTAAACATCACGGTAAATTTCACTTTTTATGAGAAGCTCTTCGTGTGTGCCGAAGGCTTCAATTTTACCGTCGTCAAGAACAATGATTTTGTCAGCGTTTTCGATTGAAGAAATACGCTGGGCTATAATAATCTTTGTGGTTTCGGGAATATACTCCTTCATAGCCTTTCTTATCATAGCGTCGGTTTTAGTGTCAAACGCTGAGGTTGAGTCATCAATAATAAGAACTTTCGGCTTTTTGAGGAGTGAACGTGCAATACAGATTCTTTGCTTCTGACCTCCTGAAACATTTGTGCCGCCTTGCTCAATAAAGGTGTCGTACCCCTCGGGCATTTCCCTTATGAAATCGTCTGCGCAGGAAAGACGGCAGGCTTCAATCATTTCCTCGTCTGTTGCATTTTCGTTACCCCAACGGAGGTTATCCTTTATTGTGCCTGAGAAAAGAACGTTCTTTTGAAGCACCATAGCAACTGAATTCCTGAGAGCATCGAGATCGTATTCCCTTACGTCAATACCGCCGACAGAAACACTGCCTTCTGTCACGTCATAAAGTCGGGGAATAAGCTGAACGAAGCTAGTTTTTGATGAACCCGTTGCACCGATAACGCCTATAGTTTCACCTGAATTGATTTTAAGATTTATATTTTTTAGGCAAAGATGGTCCTTACTGCCCGAATAGCTGAAGCCTACATTTTTAAATTCAATTGAGCCGTCTTTAACTTCCGAAACAGCATTCTCGGGGCTTACAAGATTGCTTTCTTCGCTCAGCACTTCTGTTATTCGTTCAGCACTTGCCTTTGACATTGTAAGCATTACATAAAGCATTGAGAAGGTCATAAGGTTCATGAGAATCTGCATGGTATAGGTGATAACCGAAAAAAGGTCGCCTGTGGAAAGGGCAGAAGCGTTAGTGGAGATAATCATTCTTGCACCAAGCCAAGCTATCATAATCATACAGGTGTAGGATGAAAACTGCATAATGGGTGCGTTGAAAGCAAGATAACCCTCAGCAAGCTTTGAATCGTTATAGATTTCGCCTGAAACGTCCTTGAACTTTTTTTCTTCCGTATCCTCGCGGACAAAGCTTTTTACAACTCTTATACCTCTCAGGTTTTCGCTGACAACGGTATTGAGTCGGTCGTATTTTTTGAACATCCTTTTGAAAACGGGATGAGCTTTTTTGGTAATAAGGAAAAGCCCTGCACCGAGAAAGGGGATTACACAAAGAAAAACAGAGGCGAGTCTTGCGTTGATTCTGAAAGCCATAACAAGTGACATAATTGTCATAATAGGTGAGCGCACTGCAATTCTTATAATCATCTGGTAGGCATTCTGAAGATGCATTACGTCGGTGGTAAGTCTTGTTACAAGGCTTGAGGAGGAGAACTTATCAATATTTGAAAAGGAAAAGTTCTGTACATTGTGATACATATCGTGCCTCATATTTTTTGCAAAGCCTGCCGAGGCCTTTGAAGCGTAGTTGCCTGCAAGCACACCGAACCACAGACTGAACATACAAAGAATAACAAGCAAGACCCCTACCTTTATAACGTAGGCGGTATCAGCCTTGTCAATGCCGTTATCAATAAGCTTACCCATAAGGAAGGGAATAAGAACTTCCATAAGCACCTCAAGAGAAACAAAAAGAGGTGAGAGCAGAGAGGGTAGCTTGTATTCTCTTATACAGCTGCCGAGCCGCTTGATCATCTGATATCAATCCTTTCTATATTGCTGTTTATTCTGTCAAGAACACTGTAAAAGGTCTGAAGCTCATCTTCTGAAATACCTTTTATGTATTCGCTTTCAAGAGAATCGAAAAATGCGATGACCTCTTTCTGAATTCTGAGAGCTTTCTCTGTCAGAACAATTTTTTTGAGACGTGCATCGTAGGGGACACTTTCACGTGTAATCATTCCGTTTTCCTCCATAAGAGAGAGAATACGGCTTGCAGTTGAGCGTCTTATGTCAAATTCCTTTTCAAAGTCCTTCTGGAAAATGTCCTTATCTCTGTTACGGTGAAAATACCCGAGAGCCCAGCCGTGAGTACCCGTTACCTTGTCGATGTATTCCTTGGTGGAGCTGTTATCCATTACACGTCTGACAAGCCTTGAGGTTCTGCCGATTTCAAAACCGAGTTTTCTGTTCAATTTAATGCTCCTTTCTGCTATACAATAAAAATGTTAGCTTTCGAACTGTTAGCAAGCTAACATATATTATAACCATCTGTATTCGTTTGTCAATACTTTAAGCGGATTAATAAAATTAAAAATATTTAACACCGTTAAGCTTTTTTAAGGTTCATTTATAGCTGCAGAATATAATGGCATATGTTGACAATTAAGCACGGGCTTATATATTCAATTTTAACAATTACTTCGTGAGATTGAACAATAAACTTTTGAAACGTTCATACAAAATACACAAAGAACTATTGCATATTAAAAAAAGCTGTGGTATATTATTTAACACTATTAACTAAACTAGGCAAGGGGGAATGTTTATGGATAAAGATATTCTTGCCCGGAGTATGATGGAAGCTTTTGACAGCATCAACAAGCAAGAGCTGTTTCAGAAAATGAAGCTTACCTTCAAGGGCGAAAACCTGATGCTTGCCATGCTTATGAATATGGGCGGCAAGGCAACTCCCGGTGAACTTATTCAATATACCGAATGTACTGCTGCACGGCTTACTGCAATTGCCAAAAGCCTTGAAAGCAAAGGTCTTGTCAAAAGAATACAGAATGCAGCGGATAAAAGAAGTACAATAATAGAAATGACTTCTGAGGGCATAGCAAAGTTTATGCAGTTGCAGAAAGAAATAATCGAAAATATTTTCAACCTGATAGAAAAGCTTGGTGAAAGGGACGCAGAGGAATTTATCCGCCTTATAAAGCGTCTTTCAGAAATCAGCAGAGACTTTTCAGGCTTCGGTGAGGTGATAGCGTAATATGGTTAAAAATTTGAAAAAAATATTCAGTATTTTTCTGAGCGTTGTTCTCATAGCACTTATGCTTGTGCCTTTTGTGTCTGCTGTTGCATACCCGAAGGACGTTACAAAGGAAAAGGCAGAAACAGCAATTGAAAAAACCGACGGCGTAATTTATAACGCAGTAATGGCGCTTCAGAACACCACACTGAAAGCTCTTATAGCAAAAGAAATCTACTCCTCAGACACTCTTTCAATGCTTCTTTCGGGTGTTTACGGAATGCTCAGCGAAAATGAAGCAGAGCTTTCGGGAATGAATATTGATGTTTCAGTTGTTGCAGTAAGGGAAGCACTGAAAGCATATCCCGACGTTGCTTCAAAACTTTCAGCTTATAAGTCCTGGAGCGAAGTGAAGGACTTTAAAGCCGATTGGAACGTAAACGATAAGGATGGCTTCGTGAGAGGTGTTTCTGCAATTTTTACTCCCTTTAATGATATTTTGTATACACTTTTATGCTCAGGCAGCTTTTCACTTAATTCAATTGTGGGCATCAAAGGCGGCAACGGCTATGAAACCGCAATTGTTCCAACACTTAAAAGCTTCGGACTTAATAGCATAACGGACAAGGCTGTTTTTTATGCCGACTCGAAAAACGATAAAGGTATGATGGTTTACCACCTTGTTTCCGATGTGCTTGGTTTTGCCGAGGAAGTGCTCGATGCACCTGCCGACAGACTCACAGATGTTCTCCCCGGTATTGCATACTTCTTTAATAACGGTGGTTTTGACAAGGCTGTTTCAAAGCTTCTGGAGCCTTTGACTCTGCAGCTTGGTAAAATCACAACCTTCATTAAAATTGAACCTCTTTTAAAGCTGATTGCAGACCCGGCTGCTATGACAGAGCAGTTTGATATAAATGCACTTATGGGCTCAGCCGATTTTAAAATTGCTGAAATCAATCTGGAAGAGTTTGCTTCCTGCGGTACAGTTTCAGGTGATACAGTGATTTCGGACAAAGGTGCCTGCTTTGTGGTGCTTATGCGTTTTCTTATAGATACCCTTAAGCTTAACAGTGACAAAATGGGTGAGCTTACAAAGGGTATGAATACAGAAGAAAGCCCCGTCAACATTGAAGATATGATGAGTAAACTTCTTGCCAAGGAAACCGACGAGCTTATTACTATGTATGTTTCACTTCTTACTGCCGAAAGCGGAAAGAAAAACAACTACCAATGGAAGGCAGGGGAGTTCACTCCCACTGAAATCACCTACACACAGAATCTCGGAGAAGAAAAGTTCCAAAGAGTTCTCGACGGAATTGACGAGCTTATTGACGAATTCGTTGCTGAAGCAGGTCAGTTCAAAACCCTTGAAGCTATGCTCATCAAACAGATTTACTCCTCAAATACGGTTACAAGCCTTGTTTCAGGAATTTACACTGCACTTCAGAGCGAGGAGCTTTCAGCCTTAAGTGCAGTACTCGGACTTAATATTACACCTTCAGCCGTTGCGAATACCCTTACAAAGAGCAATTATTACAGTGCCAGAAAGAGCCTCTACGGCGTTTCCTCGTGGAAAGCACTCAGCACAAAATATGTTTACTGGGGCTTTAATGACGGCGACTCAAAAGGCTTTGCCGAAGCAGTTACTCTTTGCCTCAGTCCTCTCGAGCCTCTTATAAAAATGCTCCTTGCTGAGGGTAAAATCAGCCTTCTCGGAATCGATTTTTACGGCAGTGACGGCTATAACAGTGCAGTTATTCCTCTTTTTGAGGCTCTGGGCTGTAAGGATAAAACAATCCTCACCTACGAGCAGTATAAAAAAGAGTCCGACAAGGTCGGCGCAATCAAGCCTCTTGTTGAAACTCTCTGTGCTTTCTTAGATCGGGTGATGAAAAAGCCGGTTTACACAATTACTGAAATTGCTCCCAATCTCATTTACTTTTTCAAAAACGACGGTTTTACAATCTGCATTGAAAATCTTCTTTATCCCGTAACATCACTTCTCGGTGAGCTCGGTATGGGTGATATGATTTCAATGAAAGATATGATGGGAGAAATCGACACCGAAAAGCTTATTTCAGAGCTTACGGCAAATATGGATCTCGGTATGAAGCTTCCCGAAATGGATATAGAGCTTCTCGGCACAATCGGCACACTTGAAACAATGGAAAGCAAGCGTACCTTTGACGGAAAAAGTCAGACCGTTTCCTATGTAAAAGCAAATCAGACAGGCGTTCTTATTACAATACTCAGATACTTCGTGGAAGTGATGAAAGCACCCGGTAACGAAAGCCTTATAACAGGCTTTATGGGCGGCGGTGCTGAGGGCGGCAACGATATGTTTGCAACCTACTCAGCAGGAATCGGCGAAGAAATGGCTGCTATGACCACAGACGAAACCGTTGAATGGCTCTATAAGCTTTTCTTCAGAGAAAGAGCCGTTAAGGAAATCAAACCTCAGGACGACTATCTGCCTACAATTATCTATGAAGGTAAAAAAGAGAATACAGCTTTGAAGGGCTTTATTCTTGTGGTGCTTATAGTGTGCGCAGGTGAGCTTGTGTTTATAAAAAATCGCACAAGAATAGAAAGATTCATAGAGGACAGAAAGCTTAAGAAAAAGCTGAAAGACGATTTCCTTAAAAAGTCAGAACAGGAGGCGAAATAAATGCTTGTTTTAAAGAATATAGTTAAAGACTACGTAACGGGTGATACCACAGTAAGAGCTCTCAACGATGTGAGCATAAACTTCAGAGAAAACGAATTTGTTTCAATTCTCGGCCCGTCAGGCTGCGGTAAAACCACCCTTCTTAATATTATTGGCGGACTTGACAAGTACACAAGCGGCGATCTTGTAATCAACGGCAAGTCAACAAAATCCTTTACCGACGAAAACTGGGATACCTACAGAAACCATTCAATCGGTTTCGTTTTCCAGAACTATAATCTTATCCCTCATCAGAGTGTACTGGCAAACGTTGAGCTCGCCCTTACTCTTTCAGGCGTAAGCAAAAAAGAGAGAAGAGAAAGAGCGATTGCAGCTCTCGAAAAGGTCGGTCTTAAAGAGCAGATTCACAAAAAGCCCAATCAGATGTCAGGCGGTCAGATGCAGAGAGTTGCAATTGCACGAGCGCTCATAAACAACCCCGATATTCTTCTTGCCGACGAGCCCACAGGTGCTCTTGACAGTGAAACGAGCGTTCAGGTTATGGAGCTTCTTCGTGAAATTGCCAAGGATAAGCTTATTATTATGGTAACTCACAACCCCGACCTTGCAACTGAGTATTCCTCAAGAATTATCCGCTGTATGGACGGTAAGGTTGTTGATGACAGTAACCCCTTTGAGCCTCAGAAGGAAGACTTTGAAAACGAAAAAATCAAGGCTGAGGAAGAAAAAGCAAAGGGCAGAAAGCCCTCAATGAGCTTTGCAACAGCCTTCGGTCTTTCAATGCGTAACCTTGGAACAAAGAAGGGCAGAACCTTCCTTACTGCCTTTGCAGGAAGTATCGGTATTATCGGTATAGCTCTTGTGCTTGCCCTTTCAAACGGTATTCAGAATTACGTTGACAAGGTGCAGAACGACACACTCCTGGCTTTCCCTATGTCGGTTGAAAGAGAAGCCGTTGACACAGACAATATGATGAACGCTGTTATGGGTATGAGCGAATCCATGCTTAATATAAGCCACGACAGAGACAAGGTTTATGTAAACCAGATGATGACGGAAATGATCAACACCTTCGTTGCTCAGTCCTCATCAAACAATATAAAAAGCTTCAAAAAATACATTGACGATAACTCAGAAAAGTTCAACGAGCTTTGCAATGATATTCAGTTCAAGTATTCCACCCCTCTCAATATCTATAAGGCAGACACAAGTGATGGTGTTGTAAGAGTTAACCCCAACACTGCAATGGCTGACATGGCAGGCAATATGATGCAGGGTATGGAAGGCTTTATGAACTCATCAATGATGGATGCGTGGATAGAAATCGTCGGTGACAACGAGGTTGTTGAAAAGCAGTATGATATAATCTATGGAAGACTTCCTCAGAATAAAAACGAAGTTGTGCTTCTTGTTGACGGTAACAATGAAATCAATGAGCTCCTCCTTTACGCTCTCGGTATCAAGAATCAGAACGATTTCTCCTCAAATCTTATGGGTGCTCTTGCAGGTACTGAGGTTGAAAAGGCAGAAGAAAGCTTCACCTATGAAGATATCTGCAATATGAAGTTCAAGCTTGTTCTCAATTGCGATTATATGGTTAAGGACAAGAAAACAGGCCTCTGGACAGATAGAAGCTCAAACCTTGCTTATGTTAAAAAGCTGGTTGACAAGGGCCTTGAAATCAGTATAGTAGGTATTATCCGTCCCGACGAGGATAATGTGCTTTCAGTAGGTACAGGCGGTATAGGTTATATGACCGAGCTTATGGAATATGCTCTCGAATATACAGCAAATTCAGAGGTTGTTAAAGAGCAGCTTAAAAACCCGAAAAAGGACGTAATCACAGGTATGGAATTCGTTGACCTCACCGTAAACGATTTTGACCTTGTGGATATTGATATGAAGCTTATTGATATGAACTACCTTGATATCGGACCCTTTATGAGTATGGCAGGGGATATTGACCTTGCTGAAATCGATATTATGGATATGAGCTCAATTTTCAACTTCGGCGATATGAGTGACCTTCAGAAAAAGCTTATGGAGGGCTACCTCAACGATGAGCAGGTGCTGGCTCTCAAGCAGGCATACATCGACACAGTAAATGCCAAGTGTTCATATGAAAAGACAATGGAAACTCTCGGTTATCAGCCGGTGGACACTCCCACTTCAATTTACTTCTATCCAAAGAGCTTTGAAGCAAAAGACGAGCTCAATAAAATGATTGATTTCTATAATTCAAAGGTCAGCGAAGACGGTCATCCCGAGTATTCAATCAGTGCAACAGACCCCATCGGTATTCTTCTTTCATCAGTTACAAAGATTATTGACATTGTAACTTATGTACTTGTTGTGTTCGTTGCAATTTCACTTGTTGTTTCTTCGATTATGATTGGTATTATCACCTACATTTCTGTACTTGAAAGAACAAAGGAAATCGGTATTCTTCGTGCTATTGGTGCTTCAAAGAGCGACGTTTCAAGAGTGTTCAATGCGGAGACTATCATAGTCGGTCTTGCGGCGGGTATAATTGGTATACTATCGACGCTTCTTCTGGAAATTCCCATTAACCTTCTGCTTGATTACCTTACAAAAACGGGTGCGGCTGCACAGCTTCCCTTTAAAGCAGGCGTAATCCTCGTTTGTATCAGCGTGTTCCTTACATTTATTGCAGGTCTTGTACCCTCATCTCTTGCAGCGAAGAAGGACCCCGTAGAAGCTCTCAGAACAGAATAAAATGAAAATCCCACAGCTTCACAGAAATGGCTGTGGGATTCTTTTTGTATATCACTGTAAAACTTATACAAAAATAACAGATAGATAACTGTATATTTCTACCGATAAATAATCCATACCCCCTTGCTATGAATTAAAAAAGATGATATACTAGCATTGAACTAGGAATTAACAGTAAAGGCGGTGAAAAAGATGAAAATTTCCACCAAGGGGAGATACGGCCTGCGAATTATGACAGACCTTGCAGTTTACGGCAGTGATTGCTGTGTTTCACTTAAGGATATTGCCGAAAGAGAGCATCTTTCTGAAAAGTATCTTGAGCAGATAATCAACCTTCTTTCAAAAGAGGGACTTGTAAAATCTGTCAGAGGTGCAAAGGGTGGTTATCATCTCGCAAGAACGGCTGAAGAAATTACTGTTGAGGATATTCTTAAAGCTACGGAAGGCTCACTTGCCCCCGTTGCATGCGCCGAGGATAACGGCAAATGTGAAAACTACTGCGACTGTGTAACCTCGTTTATCTGGACAAGAATTTATGAGGCTACAATTGACGTAGTAAGCAAAATCACCCTTAAGGATCTGGCTGAAAGAAGCCTGGCAATAGAAAAAACAGAATTGGAGTGTTTGAAATGAGATACGTTTATGCAGACAATGCGGCAACAACTCCTGTTTCAAAAAAGGTTGTTGAAGCAATACTTCCCTATATGACCGAGCATTACGGCAACCCCTCAAGCCTTTATTCAATCGGACAGACAGCCTTCAGCGCTGTTGATAAGGCAAGAGAGCAGGTAGCTCTGGCACTTGGTGCTGACAAAAAGGAAATCTTCTTTACCTCAGGCGGCTCAGAGGCTGACAACTGGGCAATCAGAGGTGCAGCAGCTCTCGGTGCAAAAAAAGGCAAAAAGCACCTTATCACAACAAAGTTTGAGCACCACGCAGTGCTTCACACAATGGCTGCCCTTGAAAAGGAAGGCTTTACCGTAACTTATCTTGACGTTTACGAAGACGGTCTTGTAAGAACTGAGGATGTTGAAAAGGCAATTACAGACGAGACCTGCCTTGTAACAATTATGTACGCAAACAACGAAATCGGTACAGTTCAGCCCATAGCTGAAATCGGAAAAATCTGTAAGGATAAGGGCGTTCTTTTCCACACAGACGCAGTTCAGGCTGTAGGTCATATCAAGATTGATGTTAAAGAGCAGAATATCGATATGCTCTCACTTTCAGGCCACAAGTTCCACGCAACAAAGGGTGTAGGCGCTCTTTACTGCAAAAAGGGACTTCGCCTTCCTAACCTTATTGAAGGCGGCGCTCAGGAAAGCGGAAGAAGAGCAGGTACAGAAAATGTTCCCGGTATTGTCGGTCTCGGTGTTGCAATTACAGAAATGTGCGAGAATATCGAAGAGAACGCAAAAAAGGTTTCAGCTCTTCGCGACAGACTTTTTGAAGGCGCTTCAAAAATCAGCCATTCAAGAATCAACGGCAGCACAGAAAAGAGACTTCCCGGTAACTTCAGTATGTGCTTTGAGGGTGTTGAGGGCGAAAGCTTACTTCTTATGCTTGATATGAACGGCATTTCAGCTTCAAGCGGTTCAGCTTGTACCTCAGGCTCACTTGACCCCAGCCATGTGCTTCTTTCAATCGGACTCAAGCACGAGGTTGCCCACGGTTCACTCCGTCTTTCACTCAGCGAAAACAACACCGTAGAGGATGTTGATTATATACTCAGTGTGCTTCCCGGTATCATTGACAGACTTCGCTCAATGTCACCTTTATGGGACCACATTATGGAAAACGAAAAACAGTAAAAGGAGATAGATTTATGCAGTACAGTGAAAAAGTAATGGAGCATTTTGCAAATCCCCACAATGTGGGTGAAATTCCCGATGCCAACGGTGTAGGTGAAATCGGCAACGCAAAGTGTGGCGACATCATGAAGATGTTCCTTAAAATTGAAAACGACATTATCGTTGACGTTAAGTTCAAAACTTACGGTTGCGCAAGTGCAATTGCAACAAGCTCAATTGCAACCGATATGATTAAGGGTCAGCCCATTTCAGAGGCCCTCAAGCTTACAAACAAGGCAGTTGTTGAGGCTCTTGACGGACTTCCCGCAGTTAAGATTCACTGCTCAGTTCTTGCAGAACAGGCAATCAAGGCAGCTCTTGCTGACTACTACAAGAGACAGGGAATCGATCCCGAGCCCATCGTAGGTAAGATTGAAGACCACGACCACGATGCTTGTCATATATAAAGTAAAAGAATTACTGCTCACTTCAATTTTGAGGTGAGCAGTTTGTTTTGTTAAAGACAACCCCCAGCTGTGCTGGGGGGAAAGAAAAAGCTTTAGCGTTGCATATGAAAATAAAACTCCTTTTGATATAATAAAGATGCGGCTA
>JBGVGM010000144.1:0-5011 GCA_045121655.1 Acutalibacteraceae bacterium
ATATCACTCGTAAACAAATCAACATCGGTGAGCTCCAAAGAAAAAACAGCGGAAAACAAAGAAAAAATTACTATAAACGTGGAAATAACCTTGTATGCACTTTTCAGTTTGTTTTCAGGCACAACAGCCATAAATATTGCAGAAACCACAGCCGAAACTGAACTGATTTTCAGCCACAGTGTAAAATCATTCATCTTTATTCGCCCTCATGCGTTTTTAATAGTCAGGATAATACCCGTTGAAATTACAAGTACAAACATCTCGAACACAATAAGTACAATCAGCATTCTCATTACCGACGCAATTGCTCTCAGAACATCAGACACCTGATTGCAGCAGCTGATTTCAGAAATATAAGCAAGTGCGGAAAATGACAGATAATACATAAATGTTTCTGTTATTACAGGAAGGTTGATAACCACAATTGCAATAATACCTATAACGGAAACTGAGCCCTTAATTAAATTGATACTTCCAAGTACTGAGGAATATGCCTCACTTATTGAAGAACCGATTATGGGTATAAAGCTTGAAAGCAGAAACCTCACTCCCCTTACAGACAGACTGTCAAGAGAAACAGCCATAACGTTCTTTACTGTGAGAATCCCCGAAAACAGACTTGCCGCACTTGTGAGGATCAGGGTAACAGCCTTGTTAACGGCAGAAATCAGCCTTTGTACTCTGAGGCTTTCATCAAGAGAATATGTAACAGCAAGACAGATAAAACAACCTATAAACTGCACTACTACGTTGTTTATAACAGCAGACATTATCTCACACACACCCAGAAGAAAACTGTTGAAAAGCATAGCGCTTGCCGCATTTCCCGAAAAGGACAGAATCAGCGTAAGTACAGGAACATAGGATACAATAAAAGTGTTACTGATTTTCAGCACTGAAATACCGGAAGTGAGTACATTCTGAACTGACGGAAGAATAATCACCGCAATAAGAGCTGAGGAAAAGAGACTGAATAGTTTTTTATTTTTGCCGTCTTCAAGAATTACACCGAACACAGAAAGGAGCATAACACACGTCAGAAGCTCAAAAAAAACCGAAAGCACTCTTGAACCTTTTTCTTTAAGCTGAGGAGTAAAATAAGACAAAACCGAGCCGAAAGAAAAGTTATATACGCTTTTGAAATCAAGGTCATTTATGCCGATTGCATCAAGTGCCTCGCTCACCTCTTCACTCATTGATGAAAAAAGCTCTTCGCTGACTTCTTTTTGGAAATTCTCAAGCTCATATTTCTCATTTTCTGCAAAGACGGATACAGAGCAGACGCACAGGATAATCAAAAACGAAACTAAAAAACAAATTGCTTTTTTCATGGCAAAAAATTAAGGGCTGTTTTGATTACGCTTTCAAAAAATGGAAATCCCACCGTAAGAAGAAGTATTCTCCCCGAAAAGTCTATAATGTCAGCCACAAGACTGTTTCCGCTGTCCTTTGCCGTGTCTGATGCAAAGGAGGAAACGATGCAGATAAGCGCCCCTTTTAAAAGTGCAGAAAAAATTGCCTCCTCCGTCTGAGTCGCCCCGAAGAAATCCCACAGCTTTTCGGCGGTATCTTTGATTTTGTCGACTACTACAGCCGCTGCAATAACTGCGAAAGCCAGCTCAATCGGCAAAACAGCCTCTTTAAAATAGCTTTTCATTACCGAGGTAATTACACAGACGCAAATTCCCATAACTGCAATTTTTATAATCATTTATAACTCCGCCAGATCCTTTAAAATATCAAGGAGGTTTCTTATTTCGGGAATAAGAGTGAGGATTATAATTATTACTCCGCTCAGGGTTATGAATACAGTGTATTCCCCTTTGTCTGCCTTTGAAAGCAGCTGATTTACAACGGCAACAATCAGTCCTATTCCCGCAATTCTGAAAATGACATCAATTTCCATTTCTCTCCCCCTTTAAACAACAAGAATAAACACCGTAAAGCCCATCAGAAAACTCGCTGCCACACTTAACCTGCCGTAGCTTTTCTCTGCTTTTTCGGCCTTTTTCAAAAATGCTTTTATGTATTGAGAGTAAAGATTCAGCATTATTATCTGCGAGTCAATATCAGTTGTGCCGAGTATTTCACCTAAGGAGCTGAGCTTGTTTCTTTCGTAAGCAGTAAAGGGCTTTCTGCTTTCCCTTAGTGCATTTTTCCAGGCTGACGGAAAATCCTCTCCCGATTCGAGTTTTTTACAGCATAAAGATAAATAATCAAGTCCCTTGCAAGATGAAAGAAATGATGTTTTTTTGAGAATGCTCATAAGCTCATCTGCACTGTACCGCAGTTCAATTTTTAGCATTTCAACAAAGCCTTCTGTTTCCTCAAAAAGTCTTACTCTTTTTTTAAGCAATTCCCACATCCTCAAGCCCGTAAGGGTCATACAAATCCAGATTATTCCTGCACCTGATAATTTCATCGTGTAGCTCCTTCGTGTCGTATATACCCTCAATTTCACCAACGGGATTGTTTTTCAGCATCACAAGCTTATTGAAGGAGTAGGTTTCAATGAGCCTTCCTATCTGTGGACGGTGAAGAAGCTCGGAATAATCCGACGCGTGGACTGTTAGGATAAACTTAACTCCCGAATTTACGGCAAGGCGGATTTTTTCAATCTCAATTTCGTCGCCAACTTCATCGAGTGCTATTATCTCAGGTGATAGAGTTCTCAGAGCAATCATCAGTGCTTTTTCTTTAGGGTAGCCGTCAAGGATATCCGTATTGATTCCCACATCGTTCTGAGGTATACCTGAGTTTATCGAGGCTATTTCCTGCCTTTCGTCAATGAGCGCCACCTTGTAAAGCTTGTCTTGCGATGAAAGCTGTCTTACTGCATCTCTCAGCACCGTTGTTTTGCCTGAAGACGGCGGACCTGCGATTATAACACTTTGAAGTTCGTCCTTGTAAAGCTTTTTTATAATCTCATCAGCGCAGCCCTTCACTTCCCGTGAAACCCTTATATTTATCCCTGAAACGTCTTTTAAAGAGCTTATATTACCTGCACTGTCGCATACAGCAGTTCCCGTTATTCCCGCCCTGTGACCGCCTTCAAGTGTTATGTAGCCCTTTACTATTCCCGAAAGATGACTGTGTACGGAAAAACAACAGAATCTGTTAAAGGTATCTCTTACACTTTCAAGAGTGCAGAATATGCTCTGGTCGGTTATTTCTTTATGAAGAGTACCGTCACATTCAAGAAATCTTGTCCCCTTTTTGGTTATGAGAACAATAGGCTTTTCTCCCCGTATTCTTATTTCGAATACATCACTTTTTTCTTTCGTTTCAATTTTTTGCAATATCTTTTTAAGGTTCGGTTCTACAGATTTAATTGCAGAATCGAATCGGTTATTATAATCCGTCAGCATAAATTTACCTCCCTTGCTACTTAAAATCTATGACAGCGTGTCCATACTTAGAACAGCAAAATAAAAAAGTCTCTTTCTGAACAAAGCTTTTCTTGACTTTTAAGGAAGTTATGATATAATACCAAGGTAACGCGGGTATGGTGAAATTGGCATACACGCAAGATTTAGGTTCTTGTGTCGCAAGACGTGCAGGTTCGACCCCTGTTACCCGCACCAAACCAGAAAAATCCGAACCAAATTTTCCAAATAGGAAAAGGGTACGGATTTTTTGTTTTTCTGAGTTATGATTATTTTGGTAACGGAGTTGCTAAATCTGCTAACTCCCATCCGAGAAAAAAATAAATATAAAACAAAAATCAAAACCACCGGTGAAACCGGTGGTTTGCACTGCCCCTATAAGGGGCTATTCCCCACATAAAAGAAGCAAATATAAAAATATAAAATCCACACATTCGACTAACCTCTTGTTATAAGGTAGAATAAATCTACCAAATAACAGGAGGTTTTATTTATGAGCAGAAAAGTAAAAATTTATGAGCAGAAAAGTAAAAATTAAGTTTACAGATTTTGAGTGCAACCTTTTAATCAACGGTATGAATGAGTTTCGCAGTATGCTATTGACTGAGGATTTGCCAACTGAGGATGTTAATGAGCTGTTGTTGAAAATCATTGATAAAAGTGAAAAATAAGGAGGTCTTTCTATGTCACTACCCAAACACTACACCAACAAGCAAACCGGCATCCATTACACCCTTCACGGCGATTATTATTTGCCTGATTTAACACTACCCGAACCCAAAGATAACCGCCCCATCGGCAAGTTGGCTCAGCTTCACCTCAACCACATCAAAAACACTACCAATCCACCTATTACACCTATCTTATGAACGGCACACTTCACGATTATCTTTGCAGTATCAATGACCAGGCGGAAGAGATGTTCAACCGCATAGTGTCTTGTATGGCAGAGGCAGACGGTACGGACGAGCAGCTGAAAGCCACCGATCAGATGAAATGGGTAGGCTTAATGAACAACTACAGTCACTGTGCCGAAGAGGTAGTCCTCGACTCAATAATCTACACCTAAACAACAAGTGCAGTAGCCGAAACTACTGCACTTAACTTTTATTCCGTTATAACCTCAAATCGTCCTCTTTCCTCTGCTTCTTATCATTGATAAGCCAGGGAATGCCGAAGCCTATACCGCCGCCGACAGCAAGACCTATGAGAATGAACAGCCACCAAAGAGGATTTTTCATCCCTCCTTCACTTTGAGAAGTGGCTGTCCACCCACTCTCTGAATTTTTCTTTCGGCACGATCAAGCGATTGCCCACACGGATGACCGGGAATCCCAAGACTTCTATGGAAACCACTTCCTTCATCTATTCGATGGGATTTGTGCGTCCGTTAAGTGTAAAAAGACCGGTATACAATCTCGTTCGTGCCATCTACTTTGCCGAAGCTTAACAAAAAAAACGAGCAGGCACACTCTTCATCTGCTAATGATTTCTGCGAATATAATCATTATAGCAAAATTGTCGCCCTGTTATTTTTAGCACTCTAATCGATAGAGTGCTAATATTTACAATTACGACATTTTTTTGTAACAATTATGAAACAATTTAGGTTTACAGTATAATCG
>JBGVGM010000145.1:0-8313 GCA_045121655.1 Acutalibacteraceae bacterium
AAGGTTTATAATTACAATTGTGTTCTTATCAATGATTTTGTCAGCAACGTTCTTTGCATCGTACATATCATTGAGTGAATAGAAGAAAAGTCTGAATTTCGGTGCATATTTGGGTGTGCTGTTCATATTATAGATGTTTGCACCGGACTTTGAAGCTTTACGCTTAGGCTCAGCCTTAGGTTCCTCATACACATCATAGTCAGGCTCGTCTGCATAGCTGCTGTCCTCACCGTATGGAGTATATTTAGGTGCATCGCCGTATTCGTCAAAATCGTCGCTGTCCATATACTCGTCGTCGATATATTCGTCCTCGCCCGTTACGTCAGCGGGCTTTTTAAGAAAATCCTTAACCTTTGATGAAAATCCCTGTACAATACCCATTTTTATTACTCCTTTTTTATCAATATATTCTAGGCCCGAAAATAGCCGAACCGATTCTTACTAAATCAGAACCACAGAGTATCGCCTCTTCATAGTCCGAGGACATACCCATAGAAAGTATACACATATCAACATTATCTATCTTTTTGCCCTTTATGTCAATAAATATTTTATGCATTTTTAAAAAATATTTCTGAAGCTCGCTGTTATTCTCGCAAATCGGAGGTACTGTCATAAGACCTTTTACCTTTATGTTTGGCAAGGTTGCAATTTCGTGCACTGTTTCGTCAAGCAGTGAAAGGTCAAGTCCGGTCTTGTTTTCCTCGTCGCCGATATTCACTTCAACAAGACATTCGGTTGTAATTCCCTGCTGCTCACTGCGCTTGGAAATTTCCTTTGCAAGCTTAATGCTGTCAACAGACTGAATCATTGAAACCTCAGAAATAATCTGCTTTACTTTATTGGTCTGCAGATGGCCTATAAGGTGAGCCTGACAGTTTTCAAGCTTCAGATACTCTTTTTTGGAAAGAAACTCCTGAACCTTGTTTTCGCCGATAAGCTTAATGCCGTTTTCAATTGCGCAGTTTATAAAAATCGGCTCAACTGTTTTGGTGACAGCCATAAAGCTTATATCTTCTGGCTTTCTTCCGCTTTTTACAGCTGCGTTTGCAATTCGCTCATTTATAACCTTTAGATTATACTCTATATTACTGAATCTTTCCTCAACCGATAATCTTTCCATCATGAAGATTTTTTCCTTTCACTATAATATTGTCATACAGCTTGATAGCTCTGTATTTGTCCGTCGCATCATAATCAATCTGTAATTTGCCTTTTTCGTCTTTTTTATACACATAATACTTATCGGCAATAACGTAATGCTCACCGTAGTATTTTATATCTATGGGTGAAAACTCAACAAAGTTTCCGCTGAGTACATAAACACCATCAAGACCTTCTTCACTTTTTACAATTGAATCACGGTTGATTTTGAGTCCTGTATGCTTGTTAATAATTACCTCAGCTGTTTCTTTTCTGAGAGAAACAAGCTCCTCGTTCATAAGCTTACATCTGAGAGTTACGGTGATTACAGAGTCTTTTTCCTCTGTGATATCGTAAACGGTCATTTTAATGTTTTCAATACCCCTGTCGGGGAAATTCACATAAACCGTATTTCCTTCGTCAATTGTTGAAATCTGTGATGAAGCCATATCGAAAACAAAGTACCAGGTAAATTTACCTATGATTTTACCGTAAACTCCGTCAGTTGAACTTTTGTCGGTGGAAAGAAGTCTTTCACCATCTTTACTCATGAGCTTTTTTGATGCAACATCCTCATATGAAACAGCATTTTCGAATCCGTCAACACTACTTACAAAGTAACCTGCATACGGTGAACGGACTCTGTCATAACTTCCCAGTGAGCCTTCAAGAGAGTCGTACTCTGCTTCATAGGTACTGAGTGCAGAGTCAAAATCAAGCTTTTCTCCTGTTACGATCTGCTTTGTGGTTATTTTCTGTGTGAGATTCTCTGCTACTTTTGAAAGGCCATTGTTCGAGGAAGAATCAATAATGGCTGCATAATCAGCAACGGATGAATAGATAAGTGAGTTAAGTCCTACTACGTTAAGATAGCTAAGACCGCCCTGACTTTTCATTTCTCTTAAAGCATTGATTTTTTCCTTCAGCTCCTGTCTTTCTCTGTAGGCTTCAGCACAAGCCTCATCGGAAAAAGCAATAGCGATACTGTCATTTTTTGAAACATTGGCACTGTCATCAACCAAGGGTACGTATATTTTATCATTTTTTTTATAAAGGAAAGAGGTGTTCTTTTTGCCCTTCTTTTCCCCTTCATCCCTTACGGCAAAACCCTCAACATACACGCTTTCAACCTGAGTATAATTAAGCGCAAATTCTGTTACGACCTTTCCCGTATAAGAGGTGTATATATTGTGAATAAGATACATAACAACCAACACACCAAATCCGATGCCGATGATTGCCAGCAGCTTTTTATCTTTTTTTGAAATCATAAAAGTCCACCGTTATAAAGTAATTTTGTTGCTTCGTCTATTATTTCATCAGAAGTTTTTGAGTCAATATTTATCCAGTTGATGCTTTCGTTTCTTCGAAACCAGGTAAGCTGTCTTTTTGCGTATCTTCTGGTTTCTCTTTTAAGGTTTTCCACAGCTTCTTCAAAAGTCATTTCGTTTTCAAAATACGGCTTCAGCTCCTTATAGCCGATTGCCTGCTTTGATGTGCATGACTTTTCTGAAGAGAAAAAGTCTTTTGCTTCCTCAATAAGTCCGTCTTCAATCATAACATCAACACGTCTGTTGATTCTGTCATAAAGCACATCTCTGTTTTCGGCAGTAAGACCGATAACAAACCAATTATATTCGCTTTCTGTTACATGAGAAAGCTCCGCCTGAAGTGATATTGTCTTTCCTGTTGAGTAGTACACCTCAAGAGCACGCATAATACGTTTGGTATCGTTTATGTGAAGCCTCTCGGCAGTTGAGGGGTCAACTTCCTTAAGCTCACCATAAAGCCTTTCTATGCCCTCTTTTTGGAGTCTTACAGCAAGCTCTTCTCTTTTGTCAGATTTATCGAAATCGAAAAACGTTGTGTTTTTTATAAGGGTATCAACGTAAAGTCCTGTTCCCCCTGCAACTATGGGCTGTCTGCCACGTGAAAAAATTTCTTCGATGGCTTTCAGCGCCATCTCTTTGTATGCGGCAACAGAAAAATTTTCTGAAGAGTCAACAAAACTCAGAAGATGGTGAGGTACACCCTGCATCTCCTCATTTGTGGGCTTCGCCGTTGCAATATCCATATCTTTGTAGATCTGCATGGAATCTGCTGAAACAATTTCACCGTCAAGCTTTTTTGCAAGCTCAATAGAAAGAGACGTCTTTCCCGACGCTGTTGGACCCACGATAACAATAACCGTTTTTTTATCCATATAAATCTCCGTTATTTCTGAATTCGGCCAAACTGTTTTTCAAGCTCATACTTTGAAAGCTCAATAAGAACAGGTCTGCCGTGAGGACAGTATCTTATTTCATTAGTATAAAGCACCTGCTCTGCAAGCACCTTCATTTCTGCAGTTGAGTTTTTGTAGCCTGCTTTAATTGCAGCCTTACACGCAGATGTGTGCAGAATTCGGTCGATTTTTTCTGCCTGAACATCAGTTCTGTGCTCACTTAAGTACTGTGCTATTTCAACAACAGTGTCTTCAATATCGTCGCCTGAAACAGCCATAGGACATTCTCTTACAATTACCGTTCCGTTTCCGAAATCCTCAACGAGATATCCCGCATCGGAAAAAACTGAAATGTTTTCAATAACCACACTGTATTCATTCTTACTGAGGGTTACCGTGACAGGCTTCAGAAGCACCTGAGAAGCAGTTTTGTTTTTTGCTTCTTCCTTCATACGGTTGAAGATTATTCTCTCGTGAGCTGCGTGTTTATCAATAAGACACACACGGTTATCGTATTCGCAGATAATGTAGGTTTTGAAAGCCTCGCCTAAAAGTCGCAGAGGCTTAGGCTGTTTATCCTTGGGCTCTTCAACAATTTTAACCTCGGGAACAGGTTTTGATTCCGACGGCTTATCAGGAGCTTTTGTCTCGTTTATAACTTGCGTCTTAGGCTGTGACTGAACCTGAGGTGCGTTTTTCTGTACTGTAGCTTCTTCAGATCTTTTCTTGTTTCTGAATGCAGCTATAAGGTCAGGCTCATCTTTAACTTCTGCCGCTACCGGCTCACCTTTGGGCGCTGAAACCTTGCTTCTGAACTCAGAGGCTGACATACTTTTGAAAAAGTCGGGCTTCGGCTCACTTTTTATTGCAGGTTTTGCTTCAGCTTTCGGCTGTACGTAAGACGGCACTTCGCTTTGCGGTCTCGGTCTGAACACCTGACCGGAAGGCTTTGGTGGTTCAGGCTCTTCTACCATCTGAAGCTGAACGCCCTTGTCTATTGACTTTTCAGCTACCTTGTTCACCTTTGAAAGGTCAACCTGAACAGGGGCATCAAAGGTTTCAAGTGCAGTTTTAACTGCGAAATAAAGGGCTGAAGTAACCTTTCTTTCATCACCGAAGCGCACCTCTGTTTTTGCAGGGTGAACGTTTACGTCAACGAAATCAGGTCTGATTTTTATGTTAAGCACACAGCTCGGGAATTTGCCCACCATAATTGCATTTTTATAGGCGTTTTCCATACTCGCCATGCAGGAACGTGACTTGAAATATCTGTTATTAAGGAAGAAGTACTGCATTGACCTTGATGGTCTTGCGCATACGGGCTTACAAACATAGCCCTCAATTTTTATACCGTCAAGCTCGTAATTTACCTGAAGCAGACTTTCAGCAAAAGCCTTTCCGAATACAGAGTAAATTGTGGAAAGCAGCTTGCCGTCACCGGGGGTAATCAACACCTGTCTTCCTTCACGGATAAATCTGATGCTGATTTCAGGGTGGGACAGAGCAATTCTGTCAACAACCTCTGCAACTGCGTTTGCCTCGGAAACATCACGCTTAAGGAACTTCATTCTTGCAGGAGTGTTGTAGAACAAATCTCTTACAATGATTGTTGTTCCGTTAGGGCAACCTGCCTGCTCAAGGCTTTTTTCTGTCCCGCCTTCAATTACAAAGGCTGTGCCTGAAATTTCGTTTGCAGTTTTTGTTAAAAGCTGAACTCTTGAAACAGCCGCAACCGATGCCAGAGCTTCGCCTCTGAAGCCGAGAGTAAAAATTGAGTTAAGGTCTGTTTCGTTTTTCAGTTTACTTGTTGCGTGGCTGAGGAAAGCCTTAGGTACGTCTTCCCTTTCAATACCGCAGCCGTTATCGGTAATTCTGATATAACTCACACCGCCGTTTTTAATTTCGACAGTAATTGATGTGGCACCTGCGTCAATGGAGTTTTCCATAAGCTCTTTTACAACAGAAGCAGGTCTTTCGACAACTTCACCGGCAGCTATCAATTCTGCCATGTGTTTGGAAAGAACATTGATTTTTGCCATAAAGTCATCTCATCCTTTCGTATTAATTTCCTCTTGCTTTTTTAATAAGGTCGTGAAGAGTGGTAAGAGCCTCAAGAGGTGTAATCGTATTTATGTCAAGATTTTTGATTGTGTCAATGATTTCGTCATCAATTGAGCTTTCAAGTGAAAGCTGTAAATCCCCTTCGTCTTCAACTGCAACGTTAATGTTACGCATTGAAAGGTTTCTGTCGGGATTCTGCTGCTCAAGCTCAAGAAGAATCTGTCTTGCGCGGGAAACAACTGCATTTGGTATACCCGCAAGCTTAGCAACCTCAATACCGTAGCTTCCGTCAGCAGCACCTCTTACAATTCTGCGAAGGAAGGTAATTGTGTCTCCCCTCTTTTTAACGCAGATATTGTAATTTCTTACACCTTCAAGCTGATTTTCAATTTCAGTAAGCTCATGATAGTGAGTTGAGAAAAGGGTTTTTGCACCGATTTTTCTCACGATATGCTCAAGGACAGCCCTTGCAATACTCATACCGTCAAAGGTTGAAGTACCTCTACCAACCTCGTCGAGGATTATAAGACTGTTTTTATCAGCATTTTTGATAATTGTTGAAACCTCGTTCATTTCAACCATAAAGGTGGACTGACCTGTTGCAAGGTCGTCTGAAGCACCGACTCTTGTGAAAATACTTGAAATAATTGAAAGCTCGGCACGTTTTGCAGGTACAAATGAACCAATCTGCGCCATAAGGCAGATAAGAGCTACCTGACGCATATAAGTGGATTTACCCGCCATATTAGGACCGGTGATAATTGCACACTTGTCCTCACCGCAGTTCATAAAAGTATCATTAGGCACAAAGGGAGCACCGTCCAGCATAAGCTCAACAACAGGGTGTCTGCCTTCGCTGATTTTAATTGAACCGTCTGTTATCATTGTAGGACAGACGTAGTTGTTATTTATAGCAACGTTAGAAAGAGAGCAGAGTACATCAGTTACAGAAATTGCAGAAGTTGTTGCCTGTATTCTGTTATACTGTTCAGCAACACTCGCTCTTATCTGCGAGAAAATTTCATATTCAAGCTTAACGATTCTCTCCTGAGCGCCGAGTATTTTACTTTCAAGGGTTTTAAGCTCTTCGGTGATGTATCTTTCACAGTTTGCAAGAGTCTGCTTTCTGATATATGCATCAGGTACCAGGTCTCTGTAAGAATTGGTTACCTCAATATAGTAGCCGAATACTCTGTTATAGCTGATTCTCAGCTTGGGAATACCTGTAGCTTCCTTTTCTCTTGCTTCAATTTCGGCAATAATTCTGCTGCCGCCGTTCTGAATATCGCGAAGTGAGTCAAGCTCCTCGTTGAAGCCGTCCTTTATAAGTCCGCCTTCTCGTACTGTAAAAGGAGCGTCTTCTTTAATTGACGCATCTATGAGCTCATATACATCCTCAAGTAAATCAAGGTTTTCGTACTGATTCTTAAGAAGCTGACAGTCAAATTCCGAAAGCACCGATTTAATCTGAGGAAGACATTCAATTGTTGTCTTAAGGCTGTTTAAATCCTTGGCATTTGCCGTTTCAAACATAACTCTTGTCATCAGTCGTTCGATATCGTAAATATCCGTAAGAGCCTCTGTAAGCTCGGAAAGAGCCATATTTTTATCGGTAAGCTCGCAGACTGCGTTATGTCTTTTTGTAATAAGAGTGTAGTTTATCAGAGGCTTATCAAGCCAGGTTTTCAGAAGACGTCTGCCCATTGAGGTTTTGGTTTTATCAAGCACCCACAAAAGTGAACCCTTCTTCTCACGGCTGCGCATTGTTTCAGTGATTTCAAGGTCACGTTTTGTAGTATAGTTAATCTTCATATACTGATTTTCAGAATAGAAGTTAATATCCTTGATATTCTTGAGATCATTTTTCTGAAGATTTTTAAGGTATCTGAGTGTTACACCAACAGCAATAAGCGCACCTCTTGTTTCGGTAAGCTTAAGTGAATCTATAAAACTCACGCCAAAATGATTATTGCACTCTTCAAGACTTGTTTCATAATCAAAATAGCTATCCTCGGGAAGCTCGCAAGAAGCGTCAATTCTCTTTGAAATAAACGCAGTTACCTGCTTCATCTGAGTACAGCGACTGTTAATTACAATTTCACTGGGTGAAAACACGCCAAGCTCATTGATAATTGCTGCTTCAAGATTTTTATTGTTTTCGATGAATGTAAGGTTTACTGCACCTGTTGAAACATCGGTAAAGCAGATTCCTGCACCGCTTTCATCAACATAAATTACAGTAAGATAGTTGTTTTTAGACTCATCAAGCATGGTGTTTTCAATAATACTGCCCTTGGTAATAATTCTTGTAACATCACGCTTAACAAGACCCTTTGCAGTCGCCGGGTCTTCAACCTGCTCACAGATTGCAACCTTGTATCCGCTTTGAACAAGCTTTGCAATATAACCCTCAGCAGAGTGGAAGGGTACACCGCACATAGGCGCTCTTTCCCCTTGTCCGCAAGCTCTGCCGGTGAGAGTAAGCTCAAGAACCGACGAAGCCGTTTTGGCATCGTCAAAGAACATTTCATAGAAGTCACCCAGTCGGAAAAACAAAATAGTATCCGGGTAATCCTTTTTAATTTCAAAATATTGAGCCATCATGGGCGTCAATTCAGCCATTTTGTTTTTCCTCCTGAGATAAATTTCTACTTAACCTGATTGCAGCTTTGAATTAGTGGCAGCCGCCGCAGTCTGAACAGCATGAACCGTCACAATTATGCTCGTGGGGAGCTTCGGGTTCGCAAGTCATGGGGTCTGCACCGTTTACGCAAAGGCCGAGAATCTGCATAAGATAGTTCATCATGTTGTCGATTTCAGCTCTTGCAGCTTCGTACTTCTTCATCTTGTCGCTGTCCATGAACTTTGTGTATACATCATTGAAC
>JBGVGM010000146.1:0-16933 GCA_045121655.1 Acutalibacteraceae bacterium
CACCAATATTATCCTTGACCCCATTCTTATTGTCGGCCTCGGCCCCTTCCCCAGAATGGAGGCTAAGGGTGCAGCCGTTGCAACGGTTATCGGTCAGTTTGTAGCCTTCGGTATGGGTATCATACTCAACCTTTGGAAGAATAAGGAAATCAGACTTCACCTTAAGAATATGGTTCCTGACCTGAGATATATCGGTGCAATCTATAAAATCGGTGTTCCGTCAATCATTATGGTTGGCATCGGTTCGGTAATGAACTTCCTTTTCAACAAGATTCTTCTGGGCTTTACTCCCACTGCAGCTGCAGTTTTCGGTGTATACTTCAAGCTTCAGTCCTTTATCTTTATGCCTATTTTCGGTCTCAACAACGGGGTTATTCCCATTGTGGCTTTCAACTACGGAGCACAGAAGCGAAAGAGAATTACAGAAACGGTAAAGTTCAGCTGCAGCATTTCTCTTTGCATAATGCTTGTGGGTATGCTTCTTATGTGGCTTATTCCCGAGCAGATGCTTATGCTCTTTAAGGCAAGTGAGGAAATGCTTTCAATCGGTGTGCCGGCACTGAGAACGATTTCACTCAGCTTTATTTTCGCCGGTGTGTGCATCACTCTCGGCTCAACCTTTCAGGCTCTGGGAAAGAGCTATTTCTCAATGATAACCTCTTTTGCAAGACAGATTGTGGTGCTTCTTCCGGTGGCATATCTGCTTTCAAAAACAGGCAACGTAGACAACGTATGGTTTGCATTCCCCATTGCAGAGGTTATGTCCCTTGCGGTAACGATTGTGTTCTTCGTATATCTTTATAAGAACCTGATTGCGAAGATCGGCAGGGGAGAGGAAATGCAGAATGCAGAATGCAAAATGCAAAATAGCTGACGAAACGGTAATGGATATATAAAAGCAGGGAACGGTGTGAGCCGTTCCTTTTTTACTCCCTCCGTCTTTTTTCCGAGGCAAAAAATCCACCTCCCTCGGAGAGGGAGCCTTGAAAAGCCGTCCACTTTAGGGGCAGGTGGCTTCTCCTAAGGAGAAGACGGAAGGGGCTGTTATGGCGATTATTACGAAGTTGTAGCTAACAAAGTTGAAGACTATACAGGTTTGTCGGTTTATGTCGGTGTAATAAAAAACAATGAATGGTTGCTTGAACCTACAAAAGATATGCCGTTTGTCTCGGAAGAAAATACGTTCAATTCAAACGGGCCGGAAGCAGGGGAAATAACCTACGTTGGAAATGATTGTTTTGTAGCGATGAAGAAATCAAAGGTGGTTCCGTAAGCGCTTTAGCTAGTTATGCATATATGTATATAGCTTATAATGTTGAAACCGGAAAGTCCTCTTCAATAGCAACATCTTATAAAAATCAAAGTGAATTATCTGATTTAATAGGCATCGAGACAGAGACACCGAAGATACAGCTCAATATTTTGAGTGTGTACCAACTATGAAAAATTATTGAGTTGACAATCTGTACTTATATGTGATAATATAAAAAAAATACGTAAATTAATTATCAGGAGGCTAAAAAAATGAAACGAATTATTTCCGTGGTTCTTTCACTTGTCTTTGTTTTCTCATTTTGCGTACCGGTTTCTGCTACAGGAGAACAGGCCGATTACAACGGCGACCCCATAGTTGTTGTAAGAGGTATTGACTTTGCAGGACTTGTCAAAGGTGATGGCACAAAGGCTCTTGGAGTGGACGCAGCTGATATTTTTACACTTTTGTCTGATATCGGTTCCAACACAATCAAAGGCGACAAAAATGCAATTATGAACGCTGTTATTCAGTTCGCTAACAATTTATTCAGTGATATTGCCTGCGACAAGGAAGGCAAACCTCTGAATCCCGAAGTACATATCCCGAAGTACCTTTCTTCTGCCGAAAAAATAGATTTAAGCGGTGACGAATGGGCTGACACAGCTGTTGGACTTTTCCGTTCTGTTGCAAAAAAATTCGGCGGCAAAAATGCATACCTTTACACCTTCGACTGGAGATTGAGTCCTTCAGCTTTAGCTGATGATCTCAACAGCTTCCTCGAGTTGGTAAAGAAGGAAACCGGCAAGAGTAAGCTTGATATAGCAGCATGCAGCATGGGCGGTATGATAACAACTGCATACATTGACAAGTATGGAACCGATAGCTTGGACAGTGTGGTTTACCTTTCATCAGCTCACAACGGTGGCGACATTATAGGATCAGCTTTTACCGGTGATCTTACAATCGACGGGGATTTATTAAGCAATTTCCTCGCAGTCAAAGTTTCAAATAACGGATTCTTAAAGGTTTTAGTCAAGGTGCTTGATAAACTTGGCGTTGTTGATGCTGTTGCAAGCTTTGTAGATGATATCATCACAAATAACAAGGATATTATTTACGATGATTTCCTTTGTGAAACCTTTGCTACTGCATATGGTCTTTGGGCGCTTATTCCTGATGAATACTTTGATGCTGCTGTAAAGTATTTCTTTGAAGGCAAGGAAGGCTACGATACTGCACTTGCAGAAATTGAAAAGGTACGCAAGTTTGTAACCGGCACAGAAGATATTCTTGCCAAAGCCGATGCTTCAGCTACTAAGGTGAGCTTTGTGTCACACTACAATTCACCTGAGCTTCCTATTTACTCAAACTGTGATATGCACGGTGACGGTGTGCTTGAAAGCAAAAGAACCTCGGGTAACGGCACATTTGCCAAGTTTGGCGAAACACTTTCAGCAAGTGAAATTGCAGGTGTGGATGCTGAGTTTATTTCACCTGACAACGTAGTAAATGCATCAACCTGCCTCTACAAGGATACAACATGGATTGTAAAGAACGCAAAGCATGTAGGATGTAAGGATAACAGCGATCATACAGAATTTGCTATCTGGTTGCTTACACAGGACATACAGCCTACAGTTACAACAAATCCTGCATATCCAAGATTTATGAATACAGATGCTGATGAAAACTTTATTTCGTTCTGAATTCAATCAGGATTAAATATGTAACTTTTCAGGTCCGACGTTGATTAGCGTCGGACTTTGTTATATAGTAAAAGACCGGTCAAAGCTTGCTGTCTGAAGGTGAAAGGTTATGACACCGGTTGGCAATAACAGATTAAAAATCTTGAATACTGAAAAAACGCAAAAAAATCACCTGTTCAGCAATTTGAACAGGTGATAAAATTCTTTAGAAATCGCTTATTTGCAAGCCTCTTCAATAGCAACTGCACATGCAACAGTCATACCAACCATGGGGTTGTTACCTGCACCGATAAGACCCATCATTTCAACGTGAGCAGGAACTGATGATGAACCTGCGAACTGAGCGTCTGAATGCATACGGCCCATTGTGTCTGTCATACCGTATGAAGCAGGACCTGCAGCCATGTTGTCAGGATGGAGTGTACGGCCTGTACCGCCACCTGAAGCAACTGAGAAGTAGTTTACACCGTTTTCGTTACACCACTTCTTGTATGTGCCTGCAACGGGGTGCTGGAAACGGGTGGGGTTAGTTGAGTTACCTGTGATTGAAACACCAACGTTTTCGTGCTTCATAATTGCAACGCCTTCGGGAACGTTGTCTGAACCGTAGCACTTAACCTTAGCTCTGTCACCGTTTGAGTAAGGAGTTTCCTTAACAACTGTAACTGTTTCTGTGTAGGGATCAAACTCTGTCTGAACATATGTGAAGCCGTTGATTCTTGAAATAATCATAGCAGCGTCCTTGCCGAGACCGTTAAGGATAACACGGAGAGGCTGAGTTCTTACCTTGTTAGCGTTAAGAGCAATTTTGATTGCACCTTCAGCAGCAGCGAAGCTTTCGTGACCTGCAAGGAAGCAGAAGCATTCTGTTTCTTCTGAAAGAAGCATCTTGCCAAGGTTACCGTGACCAAGACCAACCTGACGGTTAGCAGCAACTGAACCGGGGATACAGAAGCTCTGAAGACCTTCACCGATAGCTGCAGCAGCGTCAGCAGCCTTTGTGCAGCCCTTCTTGATTGCAATTGCACAACCT
Organism: Acutalibacteraceae bacterium; assembly: GCA_045121655.1. GTDB lineage: Bacteria > Bacillota > Clostridia > Oscillospirales > Acutalibacteraceae > UBA6857. The sequence goes on from JBGVGM010000146.1 coordinate 3,995, forward strand.
ACTGTGTAAGCCCACTTTGCGTTTTCAAAAGCGATGGGCTGAGTTTCTTCAACAATCTTGTAAGGGTCAATACCCTTTGCAGCACAGATGTCCTTACATTCTTCAACTGAAGAAATGCCGTATTTATTAAGAGTAGCGAGAATCTGTTCGATTCTTCTTTCGTAGTTTTCAAATAAAGCCATTATTCTATACCTCCCTTATTCGTGACGAGGGTCGATGTACTTAGCGGCGTCAGCGAATCTGCCGTAAGTGCCCTTAGCTTTTTCCCAAGCTGTGTTGGGGTCGTCGCCCTTCTTGATGAAGTCTGTCATCTTGCCGAGAGAAACGAATTCGTAACCGATAACCTGATCGTCGTCGTCAAGAGCCATTCTTGTTACATAGCCTTCAGCCATTTCAAGGTAACGAACGCCCTTAACCTTTGTGCCGTACATTGTACCAACCTGTGAACGAAGTCCCTTACCAAGGTCTTCAAGGCCTGCACCGATTGAAAGACCGTCTTCTGAGAAAGCGGACTGGCTGCGGCCGTAAACGATCTGAAGGAAAAGTTCACGCATAGCTGTGTTGATAGCGTCGCAAACAAGGTCAGTGTTGAGAGCTTCGAGGATTGTCTTGCCGGGAAGAATTTCACTTGCCATAGCAGCTGAGTGAGTCATACCTGAGCAACCGATTGTCTCAACGAGAGCTTCTTCGATGATACCATTCTTAACGTTGAGTGAGAGCTTACAAGCGCCCTGCTGAGGAGCACACCAGCCAACACCGTGTGTGAAAGCGGAAATGTCCTTGATTTCATAAGCCTTTACCCACTTGCCTTCTTCAGGAATGGGAGCGGGGCCGTGGTTCGGTCCTTTTTTGACCATGCACATTGTTTCAACTTCATGTGAATAATTCATGATGCGAAAATCTCCTTTCGGAATTTATTATTGGTTCTTTGTTACCATCCATAATAATACCAAATATTTCTTATTGTTGCAATAGCTGTGAGAGAGATTTTTGTCATATTAATAAAAAGTTTTTGTGAAAAATGCCACCTGTATGTGAAATAACAGGTGGCAAAGTTTTTATTGAGGCTCTATAATGTTTCCGTCCTCGTCAATCTCCACATCGTATCTGATTTCAAGTAAACGTCTTAAAATAGGATTTATGTATTTGAGAAGATAAATAAACGGTGACAGGAGAACAAGAGCTCCCATCGGAAGAAGTAATACGCCCATAATAACTCTCCTTTCTTTAAATATTTTATCCAAGCTCATATTACCATAAAGAAAAATAAAAATCAACCGCCTGTTGAACGGTTGATTTTAATATTTGTTTTATTTAAAAAGTAATTGCACCGATGTAGTTGTTTATCATATAATCAATATCTGCTTCTTCAACTGTATTGTTCATTCTTAACAACAGTGACGATGGGATAAAAGAGCCTTCAGAAAGGATGCTAAGCATAAATATATTATCTGTTATTTTTCTGCACTGATATGTAGCGGAACAATCTTCTCCGTTATAGACAAAGTACTCGGTTATCGCATCATTTTCAAAAGAAGATTCTAAAGGTTTCCCTGAAAGATAAGATAATGACCTTTGACCTGTATATTCTGACATTCTATATTGAGCAACAGTAGTTGATGTTCCATTTTTGGGAGAAATATCGAGGATTTCCCAAATATTAACTTTATGTTTATTTATGTGGGTGTATCCTGGACCAATTTGCAAAAATCGACCTTCTAAATACTTCTTTATGCCCGAAGAATTCAATAATTCATATTTTCCTGTATTACTATTAATAAGTTCTTCAGCAGTTTCTGTATATTCGTATTCGTCGGTTAGAAGCATATATACTGCCTCTGCCACAGTAAGTTCGGTGCTGCCTTCGGTAAAATTGTTACCATTACATAAGCTTAAAAAATTGTCGCTGTTAAGAGTAAAGTTGTATTCAGAACTTCCTATATTGATAATACATCTGACATCATTACCTTTAAGGAGTTCGTTAAAAATAATATCACCTTCACATTCATAATCTTCTGAACTTAAATATAATGTACCGTTAGGTGCAGAACCTGATAAGTCCATTGCGATGATTTCTTCGTTGATTTTAACTTTAAAAATTTTTGTATCACTTGAGAGATATGTTGCGTTAGTGTTGTTATATTCTTTTAAATCGAACCCTATTAAATAATGGCTGAAGAATTTGGCTTTTCTACCTATGCTGACTATTACAGATAATTCACTTCCTGCGGTAGCTGTGTTACTGAATGTTCCTTCAAAAACGCCTGTAATTACTTCTGCTGAGTTTTCGGTTACATCTCCGAATTCATCTACGGTTTGTTTGATTGACCAAGTATCTGGCTGTTTTTCTGTACCACAAGCACAAATCGAAAAACATAATAAACCTGCTAATAATAATGCTAAAACTTTCTTCATCTTTAAAAATCCTTTCATATTTTTGAATTCGTGTAAAGTAGTCTCTATCTTTCCTATCCTCCTAAAAATAAAAAGTGTGTGCTAACCGAAATCAGCACACACGAAAAATGCCGACCCAATTAGCTACCACACCAAAAATATATTTCACTCTACGAGAAATGAGGAAATAGAAGTCAGCATTTTTACCAAGGTAAAAAACACCCACTCCTCGTAGATTTGAAAAAAATTATTATATTTTTGATGTGGTAAGCCCATTATAGCAAAATGTGTTATAATCTTCAAGAGAAATCAACAAAAAACAGAGAGCTCACTTGAACTCTCTGTAAATTTTATTCAGCTTTCTTTGCAAACTCAGCCTTTCCCTCGGGAGTGTCTCTGTAGTACTGAGTCTTTGGGTTGGGGTGTTTTGTGCTGTTCCAGATTTCTTCAGCTCTGGGTGCCCACTCTCTAGCAAACTTGTCGCACTTGCTGCAAAGCATTTCAGCCGTTTCCTCTTCAATGAGGTTGGTTGACTTTGCACCCGTTCTCTTGATAATACTTCTGAGACAGTCGGGATTTTCAAGCATGGGACAGGGTCTCATATGGTTATCATTAAAGGGCTGGTCGTGTCTGAACGCCATAAACAGGGGATTCTTAAGTCCCTCAAGAATGGTGTGTGTTCTGATGTTTGAATCTGAGAAGTGAATGAAAACGCAAGGCTCCATGTCACCTGCAGAGTTGATGTGGAAGTAGTTTCTACCGCCTGCAATACAGCCGCCTACATATTCACCGTCACCCTGGAAGTCCATAAAGAACATGGGCTTACCTGTTTTGGTGTTGCGCATTTCTCTCATACGTCTGTACATATACTCTCTCTGGTCGGGAGTGGGAATAAGCTCAGGGGGAGCATCGTGACCGACAGGCATATAGTTGAAGTAAAGACCGAATTTAACGCCAAGGTCAACCATTTTGTCAAGGAATTCGTCGCTTGTAACCTTTTCAATGTTATGACTTGTGTAGCAGACTGACATACCGTAAAGACAGCCCTTTTGTCTGAGAAGCTTCATTGCGTCAATAACCTTCTGATACATACCTTCGCCGCGTCTTGCATCGTTGGAGCCTTCGTCACCCTCAATTGAAAGAGCAAGAGCAATGTTGCCAACACGTACCATTTCGTCGCAGAACTTTTCGTCAACGAGAGTACCGTTTGTGTACGCAAGGAAAGCGCAGTCGGGGTTTTCCTCGCAAAGCTTTATGATGTCGTCTTTTCTGATAAGGGGCTCACCGCCGGTGAACATAAACAGGTGAGTGCCAAGCTCCTTGCACTGAGAAACAACTGAAGCCATCTCTTCATAGGTAAGGCTGTTTTTGTGGCCGTATTCAGCAGCCCAGCAGCCCTCACACTTGCAGTTGCAGGCACTTGTGGGATCCATAAGAATAAGGAAGGGGATATTACATTTGTAAATCTCTCTGTTTTCTCTTACTGCCTTTGTACCTTTTATACCTGCACCGAGCCCCATAGCAAGAAGCATCTTTTTGAGAACACCTCTGTCAAGGTCTTTGAGAATGCTGAGACCGAGCTGATAGTATACATTGTCACCCTTGATAATAGCTTCTCGCATGGCATCAATGTAATGCTTGGGAAAGGTTCCACCGAGAAGCTTTTCGGAAATATCAAGAAGCTTCACCATGTTTTCCTGAGGATTTTTGTCAACATATTTGAGAAGTCCGTCAAGGGTTGCACCTGCTGCAGCTCTTTCGGCTTTTTCTTTTATTGTCATAGGATTACACCTCGCTTAGATTCTGTAAAACAAAACTATTCATTTTAATATAACATAACTTACTTTAAAAGTCCATAAAAAATTGTGTTAAAAAATTAAATTTTGCTTTTTCACTTTTCTTTGTTGCTGATTTGGTGTATAATGCCATTTGAATTATATTGCGGAAAGGATTTATTATGAACGAAAAAACAAAATCAACTCTGATGGCGCTTTTAAGAGTTGCTGTTGCAATGATAATTTTTACTGTGGCAGTTATATATTACGATGAGCTTAAAAATATTGACGTACGTGTCATTGTTGAGGGCAGCTCAAGCGTTTATCTTGCAGTTGCAACTATCTGGGGTATTTACTTTGTAAAGTCGGTTCTCTTTATTATACCCGCCTCGCTTATCTATATTTCAATAGGTATGGCATTTTCTCCCGTTACGGCTTGTCTTATCAGCCTCGTGGGAATAATTATTGAAGTTACGGGGACTTATTTCCTCGGCAGATTCTTAGGCGGAGATTATGTAGAAAAGCTTTTAAGAAAAAGCAAGGGCGGACAGAAAATACTTGATATGAAGCTTAACGATAATTTTCCTGCACTTTTAGGAATACGTGCTCTGCCCGTTTTTCCCATTGACTTTGTAAGTCTTTTCTGGGGCGCTTCAAAGTGTAAATTTCCGAGATACTTCTTTGCTTCGGTTATCGGTATTATGCCGAGGGTAGTTCTTTTTACAATCCTCGGTGACGGAATTTATGACTATATTCCCATACACCTTATCATTAAAATAGTGATTTTTGCAATTCCGGTTGCAAGCGTTGCGTACCTTATTAGACATTTTATAAAAATTAAAAAAGAAAAATAAGCCTAAACGATTGATTTATTTTTACAATAGTGCTAAACTGTGTTTGTGTTAAAATATTTTAAACCACAAAGGAGAAGAAAAATGAAAAAGAAGGATTATATCATAGCAGCTATATTCAGCGTAATTGTTTGCGTTATAGCTTATTTTATGGTTTCAGGCGGAATCGGCGTAACCGTTAAGGTTGAAGGTGCTCCGGCTGTAAATCAGACTCAGGCGACTCAGCAGGCAACCCAGCTTGCAACTCAGCCCAGCACTCAGACTCCTACTGAAGCTCCCACACAGGGTTCAGCTGAAGAAAAGCCCGACGCAGAAAAGCCTTCAGCAGAAGCTCCCAAAGATGAAACCGGCATTCCTCAGGGTAACGAAGCAATCCTTAAGAAGTACACTCAGCTTATGGACGATGCAAAGACAAAGCAGGTAGGCTATAACAAGGTTGAATTCCAGGCTATCCCTGAAGAGAAAGCAAACCTCGGCGGTATCCTCGATACAATTATGCCCGTAGCTTCAAATTTCTTTGTTGACGAAGAAACAGCAAGAGCTAACCCCGAAACCTTCCCCAAGGGCGGAGATATGAAATGGTTCCCCCTTTATGAAACAACAAAGGGCTGCGTTCTTACCGATTTGAGCAAGATTGAAAGAGCTGAAAGCGAAAAGCTTGCTGACGGAAACGTTAAGCTTACAATCGAGCTTGTTGACGAAATGAATCCCGAACCCATTGATGCAGGTGCAACAACTTGCAGCAGCTATATCGGTGCAATGTTCAACCCCATCAGAAGAAGAGACGTTGACGACGTTCTTCAGAACAACTTTGCAGTTAAGATGCTTATCAAGGATCTTGATTTTGACCTTAAGTATTATGACTGTACAGCTGAGCTTATTTACAATCCCGAAACCGATCAGATTGTTTCAGGAGATCTTTATATGCACGTTCTTATCATTGTTAACAGCGGTAAGGTTGCAGGCTCAGACGTAACAGGTGATGCTGTTCTCGATAATGCAATGCATCTTACAGACTTTGTATATTAATTTGAATCAAAAAATCAGCCGGGTGTTCTCAGGAATGCCCGGAATTTATATTATTCCAAAGAATTCGTTAACTCGCTGTTAATAAAGATAACTACTTTAGATGATATAATTTTTGTAAGAAAGATACGAGAAGGAGAACACACATATGAAAAAGCTTTTGTCATTACTCGTAATTGCCGTAATGCTCTTTACCTTGGGAGCGCCTGCATATGCAGCAACACTTACAAGCTGGTGGAGCACGATTCCCGTTGTTTCAATCGCCGGTGACGGTGAGCCTCTTTACGACGGTAACGGAAATCAGATTTTCAAAACCACAGACATTCTCAAGGGTATGACAGGTGACGACGAAGACAGCGATATTATGGGCGCTGTTGCCAACGTGCTTTATCCCTTCCTCGTTGAAGGTATGCTCTTTGATAAGTGGGACAACTATTACAACAATCTATATGAGGAAATTGCCGATATTTTTGAAGACTCACTTCTTACAAAGGACGGTGAACCCAAGGACGGCTCAGGACTTTCAGAACAGAGAAAAAAGGAAGTAGCGGAAAACCTTAAAAAGGATGCAAAAGAGGAGTGGGGCTGCTACCTTGACTGGAACTACAAGTTCCATTACGACTGGCGTCTTGACCCGCTTACAATTGCAGACCAGTTCAAGGATTACATAGATGCAGTTAAAGAAGTAACGGGTGCAGAAAAGGTTGCAGTTACAGGCCTTTGCCTTGGTACAAACGTAATTCTCGCTTATATTTCAAAATACGGCACTGATGATATCTACGGCCTTGGTATTGACGGAAGTACAGTTAACGGTATGGGGCCTATAAGCGAAGCTGTTTCAGGCAAGATTGCTCTTGACGGAAACTCAATTATGAGACTTCTTATTGACTGTAACGTTTATAACGTAATGGAAGTAAATGACTTCATTCTTAAAACAGTGGACCTTGCAAATAAGAGCGGCCTTATCGGTGCGGTTTCAGGTTTTACAGAATCCGAACTTTACGAAAAGCTTGAAAAGGGGGTAACCTCAGCTCTTGCACGTGCATCAGTTCTTACCTGGCCGGGCTACTGGGCTACCGTAAAGAAGGACGATTTCGAAACTGCGAAGGAATTCGTATTCGGTCCCGAAGGCAGTGAGCTTCGTACAGAATATGCGGGACTTATCAAAAAGCTTGACGATTACCACACAAACGTGCGTCTTCGTATTCCTGAGCTTCTTTCTCAGGTTAAAAATTCAGGTAAAAATCTTGCAATTATTGCAAAATACGGCTGTCAGATGATTCCACTTACGGAATCGCAGACTCTCGTTGCTGATCAGTTCGCTTCCGTAAACAGTGCTTCATTCGGTGCTACAACCTCAACAGTTTACGATACACTTTCTGAGGAATATATAGCACAGAGAGTAAGTGAAGGTAAGGGCAAGTACATTTCGCCCGATAAGCAGATTGATGCATCAACCTGCCTTTTCCCCGACAATACATGGTTTATTAAAGGTAACAAGCACTCCAACTGGTCAGTATGGGAAACACAGCTGCTTTATACAGTCACCACTTCAGGTCAGCCTCTTACAATTGACGATTTCGATTTCGGACAGTACGTTGTATACGAAAAGGATACAAACTTTGCAGTTAAAATGACCGAAGAAAACTGTCACGTAGAAGCATGGGAGGCAGACAAAGAAACCGATTATCCCACAAGTATCTTTACAAGAATCAAGAACTTCTTTGAATCTTTCGTTGCATGGATCAAAGCGCTTTTTGAGTTTGCTTCAAAATAATTGAATTTACGTTTTTTCCGCCGCACTTTTGTGCGGCGGATTTCTTTTGCAGGGTGGGATGAAGAGGCGAAGGGGCGCCGATTACTGCAAAAAAGCTTTTTTTGCAGTTACCCTCTGAAAAGAACAAGCCCGCTGAGGCTTGTTCTTTTCAGAGGGCAGCCGGAAAGCCTTCAGGCTATCGGCGCCCCGTACCTTACCGTTAACTCCCTTGTAAAAACAAACAGCCCCCTAAAATCCCGCAATATCATTTATACATCTGAATATTAAAGAAAATAGTTTTAAAATACACTGAGAAAAATCTGCAAAACCCCTTGATTTTCTTCTTACGTTATATTATAATAGTTTAGCTATATATGTGGGGTAACCCATAAAAGAGTAAGATACTTTAATTTGGTCATGCAGTGGCGGGTCCTGTGCGACAGTACGCCATGAACCATGTCAGGCGGGGAACCGAGCAGCATTAAGTGGAAAGTCTGTGCGACACAGCCAAAGCCTGTCACTGTGTGACCAAGTGAATGTATCTTATTTTTTTCGCAAATCAAGCTTAAGGGAGTGAAATCGATGTACCAGGTGCTTTACAGAAAATACAGACCTAAGGTTTTTTCCGACGTTGTTGGTCAGGAGCATATAACCGAAACCCTTTCAAAGGAAATTGAAACGGGCAAGCTTTCTCATGCTTATCTTTTTACGGGCTCAAGAGGAACAGGTAAAACCACCTGTGCAAAGATTCTTTCTAAAGCGGTCAACTGCCGGAATCCTGTAAACGGCAATCCCTGTAACGAGTGTGAAATCTGCAGAGGACTTGATTCGGGCGAAATCCTTGACGTTGTTGAAATCGACGCAGCAAGTAACAACGGCGTTGAAAATATCCGTGACATCCGTGAGGAAATTAATTTCACACCTGCTTCCTGCAAGTACAGAGTATACATCATCGACGAGGTTCATATGCTTTCAATCGGTGCTTTCAACGCACTTCTGAAAACTCTTGAAGAGCCTCCTGCTCACGTCAAGTTCATTCTTGCTACTACAGAAGTACACAAGCTTCCCGTAACCATTGTTTCAAGGTGTCAGCGCTTTGATTTTAAGAGAGTTTCACCCGAAGCTATGGGTAAAAGAATGGAATATATTGCAGAACAGGAAAACCTTGTTATAGATGAAGATGCAGTTTCGCTCATTTCAAGAATTTCCGACGGCGGTATGAGAGATGCTCTTTCACTTCTTGATCAGTGTATCGGCCACGACAGACACATAACTTCAGATATTGTGTGCCGTGTTGCAGGTATGACAGGAAAGACTCATCTTTTTTCTCTTGCAAAAGCCGTTGCAGATAAAAACAGCGCTGACGCTCTTTCACTTATCAGTGAGCTTCACGCTAATTCCTGCGATATGGAAAGACTGTCATCTGATATGACAAACCACTTCAGAAATCTGATGATTGTTAAAACTGTCAGAGATTCGGGCTCATTCCTTGTCTGTACAAAGGACGAACTTCAGCAGTACAAGGAACAAAGCGAAGGATTTACTCTCGAAACCATACTTTACTGTATAAATCTTCTTCAGGAATGTACGGCCAATATAAAAAGAGGTGTAAACCGCAGAACTGAAATGGAAATGACCTTCATAAAGCTCTGCACACCGAGTCTCAGCGAAAACAGTGAGGCACTTCTCAGAAGAATATCCGAGCTTGAGGTTATGATAAAAACGGGTGCAATAAGAACTGCTCCTGTACAAGTAAAAGCTGAAGAAAAAGCAGAGACATCTGCAGCTGCGCTTGGAACTGCTTACGAGGAAAGTGAGCCTCAGACTGAAAGTAGAGAAACCGAAGCTGAAAGCACAGATCATACAGAAAGTACTTCTTCAGACACAGAGGATTCAACAATTCCATGGGCTGAGGTGCTTTCTGAGCTTCAGAAGGTCAACGCACCCTTGTGGGGTGTGCTGATGGACTCTCAGGCAGTTATAAGAGGGGACTTTGTTCTTATAAAGAGCAACAACCCGACTCTCAGCTCCTTTATCAGAATAAGCGGTAATGCAAGACATGTAAAGGACAGCATTCTCCGTGTAACAGGCAAAGAGTACCGTCTTGGCCTTTATAACAGTAACCCATCACCGACAAAAAGCGATGCCCCGAAAAAAGACCCTCTTCAGAACCTGATTTCAAGGGCAAGAGGTATGGGGATAAACGTTGATGTAAAATAAAAGTAAACAAAAATAAATCAAAAACAAAAAGGAGATATTAAAAATGAAAGCAAGAATTCCCGGTGCACCTCAGGGTGGCAGAATGAATATGATGAAGCAGATTCAGGAAATGCAGGCTCAGCTTGAAGCAAAGCAGGCAGAAATTGAAGCAACCGACTTTACTGCATCAGCAGGTGGCGGAGCTGTTGAAGTTACAGTTTCAGGTGCTCACGAAATCAAGAGCATCAATATGCAGCCCGATGTTGTTGACCCTGAAGATATTGAAATGCTCTCAGACCTTATTATTGCTGCTGCAAACGAGGCTATGAGAAAAGCTGAGGATGCAATGGAGCAGGCAATGAATGCCGCTAAGGGCGGACTTAACCTTCCCTTCTGATGGCAGGCTACAGTGTTGTAACTCTCCAAAGGCTCATTGAGCAGTTTGAGAGAATGCCCGGAATCGGCCACAAGAGTGCTCAGCGCCTTGCTTTTTATGTGCTCAACATGAAGAAAGAGGATGCCGAAGCCTTTTCCAAGGTGATTCTTGAGGCTCACGAGAAAATCAAAAAATGCTCCTGCTGCTGCAATCTTGCAGAGGAGGAACTATGTCCTATCTGCAAAAGCAGTAAGCGTGACAAAAGCGTTGTCTGCGTTGTTGAGGACCCCAGAGATGTAATGGCCTTTGAGCGTACTCACGAATATGAGGGTACCTATCATGTGCTTCACGGTGTAATTTCGCCTATGAACGGAATCGGCCCCGAGGATATTACAATCAAGGAGCTTATTTCACGAATGGGCGACGGAAAAATTCAGGAAGTCATTATGGCAACCAATCCTACCGTTGAGGGTGAGGCTACGGCTATGTACATTTCGAGACTTCTGAAGCCTATGGGCGTTTCTGTGAGCCGACTTGCTTACGGTGTGCCCGTTGGTGCAGACCTTGAGTATGCCGATGAGGTAACACTTACCAGAGCACTTGAAGGCAGACGCATGATATAATGCAAAATGCAGAATGCAAAATGCAAAATAACTGACGAGGAATATATGAAACAGATTTTTAAAAGCACTCTTAACACAAGGGCAATTCTGAAAGACAGACTGAGATTTATCAGAAGTGATGTGCCGACTGATCTTGCGGAAGAAGAAAAACTGTGGTTAATTGAGAATAATATCACCACGATTGTTGACCTCAGAACGGATAAAGAAAGATTAAGAAAAGTATGCCCTTTGGAAAATGATGTGCGTTTTGATTATTACTGTATGCCAGTTACCGGAGGAGACATTGTTCCGAAGTCAGTTAATGATGTTTCAAAGTCATATATTAATATGGTTGATGAAAATCTTTACAGAACCATTAATTTAATCTTGAACAGTAAATCCAATGTTCTGTATTTCTGCAACGCAGGAAAGGACAGAACCGGAGTGGTTTCTGCAATTCTTTTGCATAAATCAGGTGAATCAGTTGACTGTATAGTTGATGATTATATGAAATCGAAAGAAAATTTGAAGGATGTTTTGGCTTCTTATGCAAGTCAAAATCCCGAAATTGATATTAATGTTATAACTCCGAATGAATGTTATATAAAAGAATTTCTGGAGTGGTTTGCAAACATTGAATAAGCGGAATTAAAATTTCTTTATTTAGTTATTTAAGACGGAATTTTGCATTTTGCACTTTGCGTTTTGCATTTCCGAAAGGAGGCTGAGCTTTATGGTATCAAACAAAGACGACAGACAGATAATTGCACAGAACAAAAAAGCTCAGCACGACTATTTTGTTCTTGAAACCTACGAGGCAGGAATTGAGCTTTTCGGCACAGAGGTAAAATCTATCCGTAAGGGCAGAGTAAACCTTAAGGATTCATGGTGCAGTATTGATTCGGGAGAAATATTCGTCAACGGTATGCACGTTTCACCCTACGAGCAGGGCAACATTTTCAACCGTGACCCCATGCGTGTAAAGCGACTTCTTATGCACAAAAGAGAAATCAACCGTCTTTTCGGTGTGACTAAGCAGCAGGGTCTGACACTCATCCCCTTAAGCGTATATTTCCTAAAGGGCAGAGCGAAAATAGAAGTAGGTCTTTGCAAGGGTAAAAAGAATTACGACAAGCGTGATGTTGCCGCTAAAAAGGACGCTCAGAGAGAAATTGAGCGTAATTTTAAAGAGAGATATTAAAACAACCGACAGTTTAGTTGAATTTACAGTGTTCAACCGTTAGTTTAGCTGATTTAACTGACATTCGCTTCATAAAAGGCAGATTTTACCGTAAAATTTAGTTACAAAATCAAAGGCAAAAGCCGAAAAGGAGAATGTAACTATGACACTTTTCAACAAAAACGAACAAAGCAAAAACACACAGAGCGAACAGCCTGAAACACTGGGCAAAAGAATTGCAGAGAGAAGAAAGAAACACAATCTCACTCAGGAGGAGTTTTCAGTTCTTCTTGGTGTTACTGCTCAGGCAGTATCAAAATGGGAAAACGATGTATCTTGTCCTGATATAATGCTGCTTCCTAAAATTGCTGAGATACTGGAAGTGAGTATCGATGAGCTTATGGGAGTAAAAACTGATTTCAGCAATAAGGAACAGATATCTTTAAGTGAGGCAGTTGACGTAAGCAAACTCAAGTTCAGAGTTCATATTATTGATAACAGGGGTAAGCCAATTAAAATAGCTTTGCCTATGAGCTTTGTTCTTAAGCTTGCGAATGTGGGAATCAAGATTTCAGGTATTGTCGGAACATCAGTTGTTGATGATTTACAGCTGAGTCAGATTCTTGAACTTGTGAAAAACGGTGTAACCGGAGAGGTTTTCGATCTGACTGCAGACGACGGAAGCAACGTTAAAATTGAAATAAGCTGAGCAATCAGTTTATATATAAAACTCACGGGGACGAAAGGATTTCGACGGGGGTTTTGAAGCATAATAAGCGG
>JBGVGM010000147.1:0-15597 GCA_045121655.1 Acutalibacteraceae bacterium
TACGCTCCACTCCAAAGGCTTCAAAAATCATTATACTATACTTTGACTTTATTTTTTACAGAAAATGGGTCACATCTATTTACAACGCAGAAAGATTATTAAAAAATATTCACGTTTTCGTTGACTGCTTTTTTTAATAGGTGTATAATATTCTCTATTATTTTATTTTAACAGACGGTGATTATTATGGTATCAAATGAAATGTATGAGCTTGGTGCAAAAAGCTCAGTAATCAGAGAAATTTTTGAATTCGGTAAGAAAAGAGCTGCTGAAATCGGTAAGGAAAACGTTTACGATTTCAGCTTAGGCAACCCCAGTGTGCCTGCTCCCGAAAAGGTTAACGAAACTATCCGCAGACTCACTCGGGAAATGGAGCCCTGTGCTCTTCACGGCTACACCTCAGCCGTAGGTGATAACGGTACAAGACAGGCTATTGCTGACGATCTTAACCGCCGTTTCGGCACAGCCTTTACAATGAATAACTTCTATATGACAGCAGGTGCTGCGGCTTCACTTTGCATCACCTTCAGAGCACTTACCGAAAATGATGATGAGATTATCGTCTTTGCTCCGTATTTCCCGGAATATCAGGTGTTTATTACCTCTGCAGGTGCAAAGGTGGTTGAGGTCAAGTGCAAAGAAGATGACCTTCAGATTGACCTTGAAGCTTTTAAAAACGCAATCAACGAGCATACAAAGGCAGTTGTTCTCAATTCACCCAACAACCCCTCAGGTGTTGTTACAAGCGAGGAAACTGTTATTAAAATGACAGAAATTCTCCGTGAAAAGGAAAAGGAATACGGCAAGAGTATTTTCCTTATTTCCGACGAGCCATACCGTGAGCTCGTTTACGGCGATGTAAAGGTGCCTTTCCTTACAAAGTACTACGACAACACTATAGTGTGCTATTCCTACAGCAAATCCCTTTCACTTCCCGGTGACAGAATCGGTTACATACTTGTACCCTCCGAGGTGGAAAACTTTGAGCTTATCTATAAAGCTGTATGCGGTGCAGGCCGTGCCCTCGGTTACGTTTGTGCTCCTTCACTTATGCAGTTTGTAATAAAGGAATGTACAGGTCTTACAGGCGATGTTTCCGTTTATAAAAAGAACAGAGATATTCTTGTTGACGCCTTTACTGAGTATGGCTTCAAGCTTGCTAAGCCTGACGGAGCTTTCTATCTGTTTATGAAATCTCCCGAAGCTGACGCTTCAGCCTTCTGCGAAAAGGCAAAGAAGTATAACCTTCTTCTTGTGCCCAGCGATTCTTTCGGCTTCCCCGGCTATGTAAGAATATCTTACTGCGTTTCAACCGATATGATTGAACGCTCACTTCCCTCATTTAAAAAGCTCAGCGAGGAATACAATCTTATCTGAGGTGACAACCAATGGAAAAACTTTTAAAAGCAAGAGAAATAATTAACGAAACCGACAAGGCTATTGCAGAGCTTTTCGAAAAGAGAATGGAAGCAGTAAGACTTGTTGCAGAATATAAAAAGGAGAGGGGACTTCCCGTTTTTGACGCTTCAAGAGAAAACACAGTAGTCAAAAGCAATCTCCAATACATAAACGATGAGGAAATCAAGGAGTTTTACGTGCCTTTCCTCAAAGAAACAATGAACATTTCAAAACGCTTTCAGCATCGTATTCTTGAGGGACTCAACGTAGCCTACAGCGGTGTTGAGGGTGCCTTTGCCCATATTGCAGCAGGCAGAATTTTCCCCGACGGTAACCGTATTTCCTACCCCGATTTCAAGGCTGCTTATGAAGCTGTTGAAAAGGGTGAATGTGATTGCGCCGTGCTTCCTATTGAAAACAGTAGGGCCGGTGAGGTGGGTAATGTTATTGACCTGCTTTTCTCGGGCAGCCTTTACGTTAACGGAGTTTACAGCCTTGATATAAGGCACAATCTTATAGGTCTTAGAGGTGCAAAGGAAAGTGATATCAGAAAGGTAATCAGCCATCAGCAGGCTCTTCAGCAGTGTGCTTCATATATCAGAAACCAGGGCTATGAATCAGAAAGCTGTGAAAACACTGCAAGAGCAGCTCAGTTTGTTGCCGATAAGGGTGACTTGAGCCTTGCGGCAATTGCAAGCAGAGAAACTGCAGAGCTTTACGGTCTTGATGTTATCAGAGAAAACATCAACGAGGCAAGCGATAACACAACAAGATTTATCGTTGTTTCAAGAACTCTCTGCACAGAAAAAAGAGACCATTCAATTATTATGTTCACCGTACCCGACGAGGCAGGTGCCCTTGCTCACGCAATCAACGTAATCGGTCACCACGGCTACTCGATGCGTTCAATCAAAAGCCGTGCTATGAAGGACCTTATGTGGACTTACTACTTCTACGTTGAGCTTGGCGGTGACCTTCAGTCCAAACGAGGCAAGTATATGCTGGACGAGCTTTCAGAGTGCTGCGACAGACTTAAAATGATTGGTACTTATAAAGATAACTGCAAAATCTGAGGTAAAATTTATGATTATTCCCGTAAGCTTAGGTGAAAACTCCTACGACATAATCCTCCAAAGAGGAAGCATAAAAAAAATTGCAAAATATATCCCCACAACTGAAAAGAGACAGTTTCTTGTTGTAACGGACTCAGGAGTGCCTGAGGAGTATTCCAGAAAAGTCGCTGCCTCACTTAATGCAACTGCGATTTTCTCCTTTCCTCAGGGCGAAAAGAGCAAGAATTTTGATACCTACAAATCAATCTGTAAGACTCTTCTTGATTTTTCCTTTACACGCAAAGACGCAGTTGTTGCAGTGGGCGGAGGCGTTGTAGGCGATATGGCAGGCTTTGCTGCTGCAACCTATATGAGAGGTATTGACTTTTATAATATCCCCACAACTCTTCTCTCTCAGGTAGATTCGTCAATCGGCGGAAAAACAGGCATTGACTTTGGTGACTACAAGAATATTATCGGTGCTTTTCATCAGCCGAAAAAGGTTATTATCGACCCCGATGTGCTGACTACACTTCCCGAAAGACACATTAAAAACGGACTTGCAGAAAGCATCAAAATGGGTATAACTTTTGATGAAGAGCTTTTTGATATTTTCCTCAGAGATAATTATATGAGCAAAATTGAAAGCATAATCGAACGCTCTCTTTACATAAAAAGACATGTTGTTGAAGAGGACGAAAAGGAAGCAGGACTTCGCAAGGTGCTAAATTTCGGACACACTATAGGCCACGCAATTGAAACAACGGCAGGCCTTGAAGAGCTTTACCACGGTGAATGTGTTGCTTTGGGGATGACTTATATGTGTGCCGAACACGTTGAGGCAATTCTGAAGTGCGCTCTTAAAAACGTAGGACTTCCCTATAAATATGAGGGGGACAAGGAAAAAATCTATAAGGCTCTCGTTCATGATAAAAAGAGTGAGGGCAAGGAAATTACAGTAGTAAAATGTGACGAAATCGGCTCTTTCAGGTTTGAAAAAATGACCCCGAAAAGCCTGAGCGAACTTATATAAACCTTATTTTAAGAAGGTGAAAAGATGAAAAATACTTTTGGAAACAATATGACCATTACCCTTTTCGGTGAAAGCCACGGAAAAGCAATAGGCTGCGTAATTGACGGTATAAGCCCCGGCATTACCGTAGATGAAGAGTTCATTTCTTCTCAGATGGAAAAGAGAAAGGGCATAGGCAGTATCTCCACCAAAAGACGTGAAAAGGACGAAGTGAAAATTCTTTCAGGTGTATTTGAGGGTAAAACAACAGGTACACCTATTTGTCTTATGATAGAAAACGGTGATACCAAAAGCAAGGATTACAGCAAAACTATGTCCCTTGCAAGACCGGGTCATGCCGACTATACTGCAGAGTGTAAATACCACGGCTATCAGGACTACCGCGGAGGAGGCCACTTTTCAGGCAGATTAACCGCTCCCTTGGTTGCGGCAGGTGCAATTGCACTTTCTGCTCTCAAAGAAAAGGGTATTGAAATCGGCACACACATTTCAAAATGCGGCCCCATTTACGACAGAGAATGGGAAAATCTCAGCGATGATATAAATCTTCTTTCCTCTCTCGGTATGCCTATGCTTTCTGAAGAAGCAGCAAAGGAAACCGTGTCTTTTATTGAGGCTATGGCGAAAGAAGGGGACAGCGTTGGCGGTGTTCTTGAAACAGCTGTTATGGGTATGCCTGAGGGCGTAGGCGAGCCCTGGTTTGATACGGTCGAAGGTATGCTTTCACACGCACTTTTCTCAATTCCTGCAATTAAAGGCGTAGAATTCGGAAAGGGATTTGCTTTTTCAGATATGAAGGGCAGTGAAGCCAACGATTCATTCAGAATGGATGAGGATAAAATTGTAACTGTTACCAACAACAACGGCGGAATAAACGGCGGTATTACTAACGGTATGCCTTTAATTTTTTCCTGTGCCGTAAAGCCCACTCCATCTATTTATAAAAAGCAGGATACCGTTGACTTTAAAAAGAAAGAGGATGCCCTTTTACAGATTGAGGGCAGACACGACCCTGCAATTATCCACAGAGCAAGAGTTGTTGTGGACAGTATTACAGCTCTCACTCTCTGCGATTTGCTCATAGGCAGATTTGGCACAGACTATTTCGGAGGACAAGCAAAATGAAATACGGTCTTATAGGCGAAAAACTGGGCCACAGCTTTTCTAAGCCTATACACGAAAAAATCGCCGACTACACTTATGAAATAAAAGAGATTGCAAGAGAAAACCTTGACGCATTTATGAAAGCAAAGGATTTTCTAGGAATCAATGTCACTATACCCTATAAGAGCGATGTTATCCCTTACCTTGATTGCATCGACCCCGTAGCTGAAAAGATCGGTGCTGTAAATACAATCGTTAACCGCGAAGGTAAGCTTTACGGTTATAATACCGACTTCGGCGGAATGAAGATGCTTATTGAAAAAAGCGGCTTTGACTATACGGGCAAAAAGGTGCTGATTCTCGGCACTGGTGGCACTTCAAAAACTGCAAGGGCCGTAGCTGAAGTTCTCGGTGCAGAAAAGATAATAGGTGTGGGCAGAAAAAACGGTGTAACAAAAAGCTACACCGACTATGAAAATGTATACACACTTCACAGCGATGCCGACTATATAATTAACACAACCCCCTTAGGAATGTATCCCGACTGTGAAAGTTACGCGGTTGAAGTTTCAGAGTTTAAAAGCCTTAAGGGGCTTACTGATGTCGTGTATAACCCCCTTAAAACAAGAATTTGTCAGAAGGCTGAGGAGACCGGTGTGAAAAGTGCTTCAGGTCTTTATATGCTTGTTGCTCAGGCAGTTTTAGCCTGCAGTATTTTCCTTGGCAAAGACCTTGATACAAAAAAGCTTACCGATGAAATCTTTTCTGAAATATATAAGGAAAAGCAGAACATTGTTCTTATCGGTATGCCCGGAAGCGGAAAAACCACAATAGGTAAAGCTATTGCAAAAAAAATGGGTAAGGACTTTGTTGATACAGACGACCTTATAACAGAAAAGTACGGTGTTATCAGCAATATTTTTGCTGAGCACGGTGAAAAGCATTTCAGAGACCTTGAAGCTGAGGCCGTTAAAAAAGCCGCTTACCGTAACAGTACTGTTATTGCAACAGGTGGTGGAGCAGTGCTCAGAGAAGAAAACGTAAGAATGCTCAAGCAAAACGGCATAGTTTTCTTCCTTGACAGACCCATTAATGATATTCTTCCCACAGATGACAGACCTCTTTCAAAGGACAGAGAGGCTTTAAAAAAGCGTTACGATGAACGCTATGACATCTACAGAAAGTCAGCAGATGAAATAATTTTTGTTGACGGTATTGTAGAAAACTCCATAGAAAAAATTACGGAGAAGCTTATATGAAAATTTTAGTTATAAACGGACCTAATCTCAATATGCTGGGCATAAGAGAGCCCGACCATTACGGAAAAGAAACCTACAGCGACCTTGTAGATAAAATCGAAAGCTACTGCAGTGAAAAAGGTGTTTTTGTTGAGTGTTATCAGAGTAATCACGAAGGCTGCCTTGTAGATAAAATTCAGGAAGCCTACGGAATTTTTGACGGAATTGTAATTAATCCCGGTGCTTATACTCATACAAGTATTGCAATTCTTGATGCAGTAAAATCCGTTATGATTCCCACCGTTGAGGTGCATATCTCAAAGGTTGAGGAAAGAGAGGACTTCCGTCAGATAAGCTACATAAGACTCGCAGCAGTAAAGACAATTACAGGCCTTGGCACAGACGGCTACCTCAGAGCAATTGATTTTCTTGAAGAAGTGATAAAATGAAAGCAACAATAACCCCGTCGGTTTTAAAAGGTGAAATCAAAGCGCCTCCCTCAAAAAGTATGGCACACAGACTGCTGATTTCAGCAGGTCTTTCAGAGGGTGAAAGCGTGATTTCCTCTGTGGCATATTCAGAGGATATACTTGCAACTCTCGATTGCCTGAGAGTAATGGGTGCCGACATAAAAGAAGATAAAGACACAGTTACAATAAAGGGTGCGAGCCCTGTCATAAACGAGGAAAGAGTCTTTTCTGCAAGAGAAAGCGGAAGTACGCTCAGGTTTTTTGTGCCCATACTTCTCCTTTCTGAAAAAATGCAGACCTTTCAAGGCTACGGCAGATTGATGGAAAGACCTATGTCTGTTTACAGCGAAATCTGCCGTGAAAAGGGGCTTTACTTTTCTCAGAAAAACGGTACTCTGAAGTGCAAAGGAAGGCTTGAAGGCGGCAAATTCACCGTAAAAGGGGATATCAGCAGTCAGTTTATAAGCGGTCTGCTTTTCTCACTGCCTCTTGCTTCTGAAAACAGTACAATTGAACTTATCCCGCCTGTCGAGAGTGTGGATTATATCAATATGACAATTGATGCTATGAAGTCCTTTGGTGTTGAAATAAAGTGGCAGAATGAAACAACCCTTTTCATAAAAGGCAACCAGAAATACCAAAGCAGAAATCTTTCGGTTGAGGGTGATTATTCAAATGCCGCCTTCATTGAAAGCTTCAACCTTTTTGGCGGTGAAGTGAAAACAACGGGACTTAACGAAAACTCTCTTCAGGGTGATAAGATTTACAAAAAGTACTTTAAAAAGCTAAGTGAAGGTACACCAACCCTTGACGTAAGAAATTGCCCCGACCTTGCGCCCATACTTATGACAGTTGCTTCAATGAAAAACGGCGCGGTGCTTACAGGTACAAGACGTCTTAAAATCAAAGAGAGCGACAGAGCCGAGGTAATGAAGGAGGAGCTTTCAAAATTCGGTGCAAAAATAACCGTAAAGGAAAATGAGGTTATTATTGAAAAAACAAATTTACATTCACCCAAAGGGCAGTTATATGCTCACAACGACCACAGAGTTGCAATGTCCCTTTCGGTTATTGCATCCCTTTACGGTGGCACAATTGAGGGCGCGGAATGCGTGAATAAAAGCTATCCCGATTTCTTTACACAGATGAAAAAGCTGGGATTGGAGGTAAAGCTCAGTGACGATTAATAAGAATACAAAGTTCCTTATTGTGGGCCTTGGTCTTTTAGGCGGAAGCTACGCAAGAGGACTTACAGAAAAAGGCTACTACGTTGAAGCCATTACAAAAGACGAAAAGGATATAGAGTTTGCCCTTCAGCACGAAATGATTAAAAAAGGCACCACTGAGGTAAACGAGGATATGATAAGAAACGCAGACATCATTATTTTCGCTCTTTACCCCACAACCTTTACAAAGTGGATTGAATCCTATGGCGAGCTTATAAAGCCCGGCACTCTCATAACCGATGTTACGGGTGTAAAGGGCTGCATAGTTGAAAAAATACAGAATATGCTGCCGCCTCTTGTTGAGTTCATTTCTGCCCATCCTATGGCAGGCCGTGAGGTTTACGGTATTGAAAACAGCGACGAGAGCATTTTCTACGGTGCAAACTATATTGTTGTTACAACAAAGCGAAACACCGACGAGGGTATTGAAGCCTGCAAGAGAATCGGTGAAATTCTCGGCTTCGGAAGAATTTCTGAGCTTTCACCTGAGGCTCACGACGAAATGATAGGTTTTGTTTCGCAGCTTACCCACTGTATCGCAGTTTCACTTATGACCTGCTATGAGCACGGACACCTTGAAAGATATACAGGTGACTCCTTCAGGGATTTAACAAGAATTGCAAGAATCAACGAGAATATGTGGAGCGAGCTTTTTCTTATGAATAAGGAGCCGCTTTTAAGACAGATGGATCTGTTTATGGGCGAGTTCAATAAGCTGCGAGACAGTCTTGTTGAAGGTGACATAGAAAAAATGAAAGAAATGATGCGTACTTCAACTGAACGCAGAAAGCTTTTTGATAAATAAAATTATATGGAGGAATTTTAAAATGAATATGGATTTCGTATGTAAGCTGCCTATACCTAAGGATATAAAGGCTCAGTACCCCGTAACAGAAAAGGCAGCTGATATAAAGGCTAAGAAGGATAAGGAAATCAGAGATATTTTTGAGGGTAAGGAAAGAAAGCTTATTCTTGTAATCGGCCCCTGCTCTGCAGATAACGAAGAATCAGTAATGGATTATATCGGCAGACTTGCAAAAATTCAGGATGAAGTAAAGGATAAGCTTCTTCTCATTCCGAGAATTTATACTAACAAACCAAGAACAACCGGTGACGGCTATAAGGGTATGCTTCATCAGCCCGATCCAAATGCAGCTGCTGACCTTATCAAAGGTATTGTTGCAATCCGTAAGCTCCATATGAGAGCACTCAACGAAACAGGACTTCCCTGCGCTGACGAAATGCTTTACCCGGAAAACTACCGCTACCTTTCCGACCTTCTTTCCTACGTTGCGGTAGGTGCAAGAAGTACCGAAAATCAGCAGCACAGACTTACTGCAAGCGGACTTGACATTCCTGTTGGTATGAAGAATCCCACAGGCGGTGATCTTTCAGTTATGATGAACTCAATCACAGCAGGACAGCACAGCCATGACTTTATTTACAGAGGCTGGGAAGTACGCTCACACGGTAACGACCTTACCCACGCAATTCTCAGAGGCTACGTAAACGACAGAGGTCAGTCCTTCTCAAACTACCATTACGAGGACCTTGCAACTCTTACTCAGCTTTATGCTGAAAGAGATCTCAAAAACCCTGCGGTTGTTGTTGACACAAACCACGCAAACTCAGGCAAAAAGTGGGCAGAGCAGCCCAGAATCGCAAAAGAAATTCTCCACTCCTGCCGTCACAACAGTGATATTGACAAGATGGTAAAGGGTCTTATGATTGAAAGCTATATTGAAGACGGATGTCAGAAGATAGGCGAGGGCGTATACGGAAAGAGTATAACCGACCCGTGTCTTGGATGGGAAAAGACAGAAAAACTTATTTACGATTTAGCAGATATTTACTAAGAAAAACACAGTCCTGATACTGTAGCTAGTGTCAGGACAGCTTTATATGTATTTTTTTATAAAAATATTAAAATATTGTTTAAATCTTCACCTAAATGGCATAGTATAATTATGAAGAGAAACGAGGAGGTAGAATTATGGATGTATTTTCGTTATTGATGTTCAGACTTGAGTCATACATTCTCAGAATCAGAGATCTTTACCTTTATATCTTCAAATTCTTCCTTCCCGGCACACCTGACGATGGCCCTGAAGAGGATGACGGTATTATCAGCGATAAGCATGATAGGGTTCATCTGTAAAAAGATTTGATTTTTTTCAAAAAAAATTTTGAAATCTTATTGACAAACGGCCATCTTTTTGGTATAGTATACAAGTCGTCACGTCAGTGATGTACAGATGGGAGCATAGCTCAGCTGGGAGAGCATCTGCCTTACAAGCAGAGGGTCACAGGTTCGAGCCCTGTTGTTCCCACCAATGGCCCGGTAGTTCAGTTGGTTAGAACGCTAGCCTGTCACGCTAGAGGTCGACGGTTCGAGCCCGTTCCGGGTCGCCATTTTGGTTTATTGCTCGAAATGCCTCTGTAGCTCAGTTGGTAGAGCAGTGGACTGAAAATCCACGTGTCGCTGGTTCGATTCCGGCCGGAGGCACCAAAAAATGCGGATGTAGCTCATCTGGTAGAGCGCCACCTTGCCAAGGTGGAGGTAGCGAGTTCGAGCCTCGTCATCCGCTCCATACGGTACCATAGCCAAGTGGTAAGGCCACGGTCTGCAAAACCGTTATTCCCCGGTTCAAATCCGGGTGGTACCTCCAAAAAAATCGACAAGTTTCGACTTGTCGAATTTTTTTATCCATTGCGAAAGCAATGGCATATCATCAACAATGGCAAAATTGCCATTGTTGTAGCTCATCAGTCCGTCAGGACTGTATATCATCACGCGTAGCGTGTATCAAAAAGCTTTCGCAATGATGATATACAAAACTGCGTTTTGATGATATGCAATTCCTTGCGGAATTGATGATATACAATGCTCGCATTGATTGTGTGCCTTCGGCACAACGAAGTTGCCCTATGGGCAAACGGATTGACTTTTTAGATTTGTTGTTATACAATAAATTTGAGGTGATTGTTGTGACGAAGAAAGAATTTTATAGCAACTGGTTTGTTAATTTTGCATCGGATATTCCTAAAAAAGATATCGATAAATATGTTGTTTCTACAGGTAATTATATATGGCATATTTTCTCTTGGGGTTTGTTAGATGAAAGTAGCTTTCTCGTCGGTTATGAGGCTCGAAAGGCATATAATAAAATCGATAAATCAGATGCTTATTATATAGAGTGGTTCAAAGATGATTGTTCCAAAAAGCTTCCGCAAAACTTTTATACAGCAGAAGCTCTTGATGATTTGATTGAGGTTTATGTTACAGGTAAGAATTTCAAATGGGCATATATTAAAACTCATGAAAATGATTTGTGCGGGCCATATTTTATCAAAAAGAAAGAAAGTTTTTAAGTGGTTTTGTGTGGTTCAGAATTGGGAAGTAAGGCCAAAAAATGAAAGCAAGTCTTTTGACTTGCTTTTATTTTTTGTGTTTGTGTCCGCAAGGACACAACATCGTTACGAGCGTAGCGAGTACTTCGTTTGACAGCTTGCTGTCAACTTCATTCCGCTTGCGGACACAAAACGAAGTTGCCTTACGGCAAATGAAGTGGCTACGCCAATGAAGTGTGCCTTCGGCACAATGAAGTTGCCCTTCGGGCAAACGGATTTTAATCGCACCCGATTGTAATTTCAGATTATGTGTGATATAATCAGCCCTACAAACAAGAATTTGTAGGTGAGATAATGATTATTTTGATTACCGGAGCATCACATACAGGCAAAATGGCTCTTGCTCAAAAGGTGCTTGAAAAATATAAATATCCGTATCTGTCAATAGACCATCTGAAAATGGGCTTAATTCGTAGCGGTAACACAGAACTTACCCCTATGGATGATAATGAATTAACCGAATACTTGTGGCCTATTGTTCGTGAGATGATTAAAACCGCCATTGAGAATAAACAAAATTTGATTGTAGAAGGCGGTTATATTCCTTTTGGTTGGTCAAAAGATTTTGATCAGGAATATCTTGAACATATCAAATACTATTGTTTGGTAATGAGTGAGGAATATATCAGAAATCACTTTGCTGACATAAAGAAATATGCCAATGTCATTGAAAATCGTTTGGATGATGAATGGTGCACAATGGAGAGTGTATTGGCAGATAATGCAGAAATGTTTGACCTGGCACAGAAGCATAATGTGAACTATATACTCATTGAAGATAAGTACGAAATCAATATTGATTTATAAAGACAAATTCTAATTTGTCGAACCGTATTAATTTTGACAAAAACAAGTTGTAAACACATTTGAACGACATCCCTAATCCGAACCAATGCGGTTCGATTGAGATGTCTTTTACTTTTTATAAACCCAGTAAGGAAGAGACTTCACGGCATTTCCTTCTTTTTGTTTTAATCGAACCGTAAAATTCAAAAAATCCGAAATTCTGTGCTGAAAACTTGAAATTGCAGGTAAAACGAACCGAACCGGTTCGATAAACAGGTGTTGTGAACTCTTTTTATCGTAATATATTGAATTAGATTTTGTTTTGTGATATAATTATCATATCATTCAGCAAGGAGGAAAATGTATGAAAAAGCAACTTAAGCTTATTGTTTGTCTTATGCTTTGCGCGAGCATTCTCCTTTCAGCTTGTCTGATTGAGCATAATACCGAGCATAACTGTATAGGTGAAAACTGTCAGATTTGCCGTGATATTGCACTGCAAAGAGAACTGTTGAAATCTATATTTTTGTGTCTGTTGTGTGACAGTATTTTTATTTGTGTTTCGTATAGCACGGTAATTATGTCTTTGTTTGCTGACACAGAAAAGAGAAAACTCAACCTTGTTGCAAACAAAGTAAAACTTTCAGCTTAATATCTACCTTTTACAGGCTTTGTTAATGTATCGGCACGTGTATACGTGTCTTTTTAGGCGTGTTTTCTACACGCCTTGTCGACATTGGCAGGCCTGTTTTTCGTATCCGAAATTAAACTGAAAGGTAGATAAAAATGATTAAAATTACAGATGTATCAAAGCAGTTCCCTAATGAAACTGCGATTGATTATAACGATATTACATTTGAAAAAGGCAAAAGCTATATGCTTTTAGGCGCTTCCGGTTGTGGCAAATCAACACTGCTCAATATGATTGCGGGTATATTGTCGCCCGAGAAAGGTACTATTGAAATTGCCGGGGAGGATATGACTAAGAAAAGTCAGAAACAGAAAGATAAATTCAGAATTGAAAAAATCGGCTATATTTTTCAGGATTTCAAACTGATTGATGAAATGACCGTAATGGATAACATCAGTATTCTCAGACTTGAAAAGGTTGATATATCAGGTATTGATGATGTCCTTGAGTCTCTTGAAATACTTGATAAGAAAAATAAAAAAGTCAAGCATCTTTCAGGCGGTGAAAAGCAGAGAGTAGCTATTGCAAGAGCTATTGTCAAAAAGCCTGAGATTATCCTTGCTGACGAGCCTACGGGTAATCTTAACTTCTCCATCGGTGAAGCGGTTATAAAGCAGCTCGTTGAAATTTCAAAAGGCAAAACACTTATTGCTGTTACCCACGATGAAAGACTCGGTAAATATTTCGACTGCACTGTTGATATGAATAAGATGACAGGAGGCAGAAGAGATGTTTAAATTTGCGTTTAAAAATATGGCTATAAAAAAAGCCAAGATAATTCTTGTTGTTATTTCTATTGTTATTTCTGCTTGTGTGGGCTTGCTCGCTTATAATGTAGCTCAGCAGGTAGACAGCGGCTTTAAGACAACGGCAGGGTACTATGATATTATTATCGGCCCCTCCGGTTCATCTACCCAACTTGCGATGAACACAATGTTCTTTACAGAAAAGCCGCTCGGCACCATATCTTATGATTATGTTGAGAAACTCGAAAAGGATATGCGTGTAAATAAGGTTGTACCCTTTACGATGGGTGACTCTTATAACGCGGCTAAAATTGTCGGTACTACTGCCGATTTCCTTGATGGTAAGGATATAAAAGATGGCACGATGTTCACCGAAAAGTTCCAGTGTGTTATTGGTGCCGCTGTTGCAGAAAAATACTCGCTTACAGTAGGTTCACAACTTATTACATCACACGGACTTACCGGTGAGGGGCACGCTCACGAAAGCAATCCTCTTGCAGTTGTGGGCATACTGAAAGAAACTAAGACGGCTTATGACAATGTTATTTTCACTCCTATTGAAACTGTGTGGGCAACTCACGAG
Source organism: Acutalibacteraceae bacterium (assembly GCA_045121655.1). GTDB lineage: Bacteria > Bacillota > Clostridia > Oscillospirales > Acutalibacteraceae > UBA6857. The sequence goes on from JBGVGM010000147.1 coordinate 13,739, forward strand.
CACGGCGAAGAAAACCACGACGAACACGAAGAGGAAAATCACGAGCACCACGGCGATGTATGTGCAATTCTTGTAAAGAGTAAAAGTTTCAATGCCTATAGTCAGCTTTCTGCAGAGTACGGCGAAAACTCAAAGCTTCTTGTTATCAATCCGTCAGAAGTTCTGAGGGAAGTTTTGGAAAATGTAGATATGAGCACCACGATAGTTTACATACTTTGCATCATAATCCTCATAATGAACATCTTTATCATTTCGGTTATCACTCTTCTGAATATGTATGACTCGAAAAAAGAAATTGCACTTATGCGACTTATAGGTATCGGTATGAATAAGATTAATCTTGTATACATCATTCAGAATGGCATCATCGGTCTGATTTCTACAATACTCGCCTTTGCTGCTTCAAGGCTTTGTCTTGTGCTTATGGGTGGTTATGTAGCGTCAATGGGCATTGTTCTTGATACGGCAAAAATCTATCCCGTTGAGCTGATGATTATGGCTGTTGTATTTGTCATAAGTGTGCTTCCCACCGTTATTTGTACGGTAAATATGTCTAAAAAGGACGGTATTTCATAATGAAAAAAGTAATCTCATTAATTATTATATCCTGTCTTGCTGTGTTCATGTTTGTTTCCTGCAGTAACGATAACGGGGGTGATGAAACTATGGGCAATAACCTGAGTTTCTCTCAGGGTAACAGCGTTGAAGCTATGCAGAAGCTTGACGGTAAGCAGGTAAACATCATTGGCTATATGTCAACCCTTTCACCAATTAACGGCAGTTTTATGTACTTGATGAATCTGCCTTATCAGAGCTGTCCATTCTGTGTGCCCAACACAACCCAGCTTTCAAACACAATGGCTGTTTATGCGAAAAACGGGGACTCTTTTGAGTTTACCGACAGAGCTATAAAAGTTACGGGTACCCTTGAGTTCGGTGACTATACCGACGAATACGGTTATGAATACGGTTACAGAATCACTGATGCAACCTATACCGAAGTTGATACAAGTGAAATGTCCGATAAGATGAAGCTTTGGCAGCAACTCGCTTCAACAAATGTAATCAGCGATGTTTATAATATGTACGAATATGTCAACTTCCTTTGCTTCTGGCCTACATATACTGCTGAATTTGAGAGTGGTAAAGACTATCTGTTCCCGACAGATGCAATCAATTTTATAGAAACTGAAGGTGCTCAATTTAATTACGGCTATGCTGAAGGCTATTTCGATTCTATGATAAATACTATCGAAGAAGTAAGCACTACAGATTTTATTACTCTTGTTGAGAATATCAAAAAGGCAAAATCACTTGCAGAACGTGCTTTGGCAGACCTTGAGGCTGAAGAATATGCAACAACTACCGAATACAGCGGTTCATTTGGTGATGGCAGAAGTCAGTATAAGATGAATAATGCTGATACATACGAAAAAGAAATGGAAGCTATTTACAGAGAGTTTGCAGAATGGCTTGCTGAGTGGGAGATTTAAACAGAAAAAAATAATGGTTCACTTCAGGGGAGTACCTCCAAAAATCGACAATCTTCGATAGAAGGTTGTCGATTTTTACTTATTACTTCTTCACTCTTCACTTTTCACTAACCTTCGGGTCGATTTTTGGGAAGTAATAAGTAAGAGGTAATAAGGAATAAGTTAAGGGCGGGACACCCGCACCCGATTGTAATTTCAGATTATGTGTGATATAATCAGCCCTACAAATAAGAATTTGTCGCACAGTTTGAAAAGATCGTGTAGGGACACCGCTCCTGCGGTGTCCGCTAAAAAAACTGCCTTCGTTTGCAGCAGAGAATATAAAAATAAGCAATGTTAAGAAAACGGGCGGCTTTTCCAAGGTGA
>JBGVGM010000148.1:0-2934 GCA_045121655.1 Acutalibacteraceae bacterium
ATATCGGTGGTTTTTAACGCATTATTGTGCGGTTAGTTCACATTTTAAAGAAATACTTCCTTATGGGGTGTCGGCGTTAGCTACCCTTATTTTTTTGCGTCTATAATATGTTCCCCAGATATTCGCTTACGGCATTCTTCCAGTGCTGAAGGGGAGTAAAGCCGTTATCCGTAAGAGATTTAAGACTGAGCCTTGAATTTTTCGGACGTACTGCCGCAGTTTTATACTGTTCACTTGTAACGTGATTAACCTTTACGCTCTTTCCTGCGATTCTGAACGTTTCCTCAGCGAGCTCTGCCCATGTGCAATACCCGCCGTTTCGTGCGTGATATTCACCGTATTTATCCGTTACAATAATATCACATAAAAGTCTTGCAAGGTCCTTTGAGTAGGTAGGAGAACCTGTCTGGTCACATACAACACTTACCTCGTCTCTTGTTTCAGAAAGGCGGAGCATTGTGTGAATGAAGTTGGTGTTCTTTTCGCCGAAAACCCACGAAGTACGCACTATGAAAAATTTACTCAGATGCTTTTTAACTGCCTCTTCGCCCATAAGCTTGCTTTTTCCGTAGATATTCTGCGGATTTTTTTTATCCTGAGTTTCAAAAGGCTCGTCACCGTTTCCCGGGAAAACATAGTCGGTGCTTACATAAAGCATTTTTATGTCGCGTTTTTCGCATTCAGCTGCAAGATTTTCCGTACCGTCGGCATTCACTCTGAAGCACAGTTCACTTTCCCTTTCTGCCTTATCAACTGCTGTGTAAGCCGCACAGTGAATCACCGCAGAAATATCATTTTCGTCGAAAAATTTTTGCACAGCAGCCTTATCTGTTATGTCAAGAAGGTCAACGTCAGTGGGAATATGCGGTGTGTTTCTTTTTGTAAGCTCGTTTGAAACGTCAAAGCCAAGCTGACCTTTTGCACCGGTTACAAGAATCATTTTTCCACCTCGTAAACGAAATCAACGTCGCTTTCTGAAAGTGAGGGAGCAGTCAAATCCTTTTGTGAAAGTATAGGATTCTGAACACCCCAATTAACGCCGATTTCCTTGTCGTCAAATTTGATGCTGCGGTCGTTCTCTTTGCTGTAATACTCATCAACCTTATAAAGCACCTCAACGTTGTCGGTGAGAGTAACAAAGCCGTGACCAAAGCCTTTGGGAATATAAAGCATCAGCTTGTTTTCTTCGCTGAGCTCAACGCTTACCCATTTAAGGTAAGAGGGGGAGCCTTTGCGCAAATCCACTGCAACGTCGAGAATTCTGCCCCTTGTGCAGGTTATAAGCTTGGTCTGTGCCATAGGGGACTTCTGAAAATGTATACCTCTGAGCGTACCTTTTTCAGATGAATAAGAACGGTTGTCCTGAACAAACTGGGTGTTTATACCAAGCTGTTTCAGCTTTTCATAGCTGTAGGATTCGTAAAACCAGCCTCTGTTGTCGCCGAAAACAAGAGGTTTCACTATTTTAACTTCAGCAATTTCTGTGTTTATAAGTTCCATATTATCACCGTAAGAAGATTTTTTATAATTATACTCTTAAGTAACTTAATAGTCAAGAATATTGACAAGGCGAAAAAAATAGTTAGAATAATACAAAAGGTAAAAAGGCAGGTGAAGAGAATGATTGCAGGTATTGTTGCAGAATATAACCCCTTCCATAACGGACACCTTTATCACATAAACAAGGTAAAGGAGAAGGGTGCTGAGCATATTGTTTGCGTAATGAGCGGAAACTATGTACAAAGAGGGGAATGTGCCTGTCTTGATAAGTGGTCGAGAGCAGAAATGGCTGTAAGAAACGGTGCTGACGTTGTAATTGACCTTCCGACTCCCTGGGCGTGCGCCTCTGCTGAAACCTTTGCAAGGGGCGCTGTGGGGCTTCTTGTGGATTTCGGCGTCGATTTTATATCATTCGGCAGTGAATGTGACAGTAAAGAACAGCTTCTTTCCTGTCTTGAAGCTTTAGAAAATGAAAAAGTCAAAGAAAACTTCAGGAAAAATATGGCTGACGGTATGAATTATCCGAAGGCTCTTACCCTTGCTCTTCAGAGTGAATGCGGAAACGAAACTGCAGAAATTCTTCTTTCTCCCAACAGTACACTGGGTCTTGAGTATCTGAAAGCACTTAAAAGCTACGGAAGAGAAAATGATTTTCTTCCCGTTTTGCGTGTTGGTGCCGGTCACGACAGTGAAAACGTAAAAGACGGCATCGCTTCAGCGAGCTTCATAAGAGAAAAGCTATTTCTTGAAGATGTAGCTGCTTATCTTCCTGAAAGTGCCGTCAGAATTATAACAGACGAAAATGAAAAAGGCTTTGCACCCTGCAGTCTCAGAACCAACGAAAGGGGTATACTTTCTTTCCTCAGAGAGATTCCGAAAGAGGAGTACAGCCTTTACATCAGCGACGAAAACGGACTTTCCGACAGAATATACAGCGCTCTGAAAACAGCAACAACTCTGAGTGAGCTCTATGACAGCGTTAAGGTAAAAAACTATACTCACTCACGAATAAGACGTGAAATTCTTATGCTTTATCTCAGGTGCAATCGTGAGCTCTCCGAAGGTACGCCTCCTTATATGAAAATACTTGCAGTAAGCGAAAAAGGTATCACACTTCTCAGGGGCGCCAAGGAGAATTCAACCGTTCCCGTAATTACAAGACACGCAGAAAGAGAAAGTCTTACCGATAAAGGCAAGGCGGTTTACGACTTTGAATGTACTGCAACTGACAAGTTCAGCTTTTTCAGCGAAAGAATAAGAGAAGGCGGACTTGAAAAAAGCAAAAGCTTTTTTAAATGCAAAATGCAAAATGCAAAATTGTGCCGTAACATCAAAAGACATCTCACCAAAAAGAGATGTCTCAGCTTGTCGAAAAAGTAGTTTTCGACAAGCTGACAGACTGCCGAGAAATGTACAAGATGACCTTTTCTTTGT
>JBGVGM010000149.1:0-15271 GCA_045121655.1 Acutalibacteraceae bacterium
TGTCTTAATTATATCGCAGGTAGCTACTCCTGCAAATATAACCAAAAATTTAAAGAAAGGAGAATAATTAAAACCACCCCTTTCGAGATGGTTTAATTATACGTGGCAAAATGATTACAAAAAGAATTATACCCTGTCTCGATGTTAAAAACGGCAGAGTGGTAAAGGGTACAAATTTTGAGGGACTTAATGATGTTTCATCACCTGTTGAGCTTGCTGAGCTTTACTCAGGCTGCGGTGCTGATGAGCTCGTTTTCTATGATATCACTGCTTCAGCTGAAGGCAGAAAGCTTTTTACAGATGTGCTTACTGAAGTTGCTTCAAAAGTGTTCATTCCTCTTACCGTTGGTGGTGGTATCAATACTGTTGAGGACTTTGACCGTGTGCTTAAATGCGGTGCAGATAAGGTAAGTGTAAACTCAGGTGCTATAAGAAATCCTGACCTTATTAAGGAGGCGGCACGACTTTACGGTAATCAGTGCGTGGTAATTTCTGCTGATATAAAGCGCGTTGATGGTGAATTCCGTGTTTTTGCAAAGGGTGGAAGAGAAGACACCGGTATGGAAGCAATAAGCTGGATTAAGCGCTGTGTTGACAATGGTGCAGGCGAGGTTGTAGTTAATTCAATTGATACTGACGGCGTGAAAAAAGGCTTTGACCTTGAGATGCTTAAGGCAGTTGTTGATGCAGTAAATGTTCCTGTTATCGCTTCAGGCGGCGCTGGTTCAATGGAGGACTTCCTTAATCTCTTCAATGAAATTCCTGATATTGATGCAGGTCTTGCAGCTTCAATTTTCCACTTCAGAGAGGTTGAAATCCCCGACCTTAAAAAGTATCTTCGTGACAATAGAATTAATGTGAGGTTATAATATGTTTGATTTTGATATAGAAAAGCTTAAATTTGACGATAAAGGACTTATTCCTGCTGTTGTTGTTGATTCAATAACCAAGAAAGTACTTACCGTTGCTTATATGAACAAGGAAAGCCTTGAAATTTCCATGGAAAAGGGTCTTACCTGTTTTTATTCCCGTTCAAGAAAGGAGCTGTGGCTTAAGGGAGAAACAAGCGGTAATTATCAGCACATAGTTTCAATCACTGCAGATTGTGATTACGATGCACTTACTGTTGTTGTTGAAAAAGACGGACCTGCATGTCATAAGGGTACCGATTCCTGCTTTACAAACGAAGTATGGCACAGCGAAAGCCTCAGTGAATTTTCTCTGCAGAATCTTTATGACCTTCTTAAAGACAGAAAGAAAACTCTTCCCGAAGGGTCATATACTACCTATCTTTTCCAGAAGGGCGTGGATAAGATCCTTAAAAAAGTAGGTGAGGAGTGCACCGAAGTAATTATCGCTGCAAAGGCAGATGATAAAAAAGAGACAATTTACGAAATAGCAGATCTTGCCTATCATGTGATGGTTCTTATGAATGAAATGGGAATAACTGTTGAAGATGTTCATAAGGAGCTTGCTTCAAGACATGTAATAGACCATAAGGTTAAACAGGAAAAAATGGTATAATTAAAGCCCGGCATTGCCGGGCTTTTTATATTTTAACCTTTTGATGGCTCTTGATTTTATCAAGTGCGCCTTTTTCAAGTCTTGAAACCTGAGCTTGTGAGATTCCTATTTCATTTGCTACTTCAGTTTGCGTCATACCGTTCATAAATCTTAGAGAAAGAATTTTTTTCTCTCTTTCGGGCAACTCATTGATTGACTTTTTAAGCAGTATTTCATCTATCCAGTTTACATCACTGTTACTGTCGCCGATTTGATCCATTACATATATAGTATCACCGGCGTCATAATAAACAGGTTCATACAGAGAAACCGGGTCAACAATTGCTTCAAGTGCGAGAACAACTGTTGATTTTTTGACACCCATTTCTTTAGCAATTTCCTCAACCGTTGGTTCGCTCTGATTATTATTTGTTATGCGCTCTTTTATTTTCATTGCCTGATAGGCTGTATCACGGATTGAACGGCTTACTCTTATAGGATTGTAATCTCTTAAAAAACGTCTTACCTCACCTATTATCATTGGTACGGCATAGGTGGAAAATCTGAGGTTAAGAGTAATATCAAAATTATCGATAGCCTTTATAAGACCGATACAACCCACCTGAAACAAATCATCAAGATTTTCTCCACGTTGAGAAAATCGTTGAATCACACTTAAAACAAGTCTAAGATTTCCTGTTATTAATTCATCTCTTGCTTTAATATCGCCTTGTTTGATTCGCTTCAGAAGTGCAGTTTTTTCTTCTTCGCTGAGTACCTTGAGTTTTGATGTATCTATTCCGCATATTTCAACTTTGTTGTAGTACAAAATTATTACCCCCGGAAATGTTCCTGTGTACTACAAGTATTGCCAAAGTATGTGGTATTTAACAATTGAAATATTTTTCCATATGTGTTATAATAAAAAAAATTGCGCTGACGGAGGATATGAAATGAAATATCAGATTAAGAAGCTGAATATTAACAATTTTGATGTATATGAAGAAAACAAGCTTACTGCGAGAAGCTACTTTATTCCTTACAGCAAAAAAGGAATGCTACTTGAACAGACAGCTCTTACCGAAAGATTCAACAGTGACCTTGTTACTGTTCTTTCGGGTGAGTGGAACTTTAAGTTCTATGAAAAGATTTCCCGACTTCCTGCAAATATCGACACGGAGAAAATGAACTTCGACAAGGTTCAAGTGCCGTCTACCTGGCAGAGAACCGGCTATATGAATCCTTGCTATCTTAATACTCGTTATGAATTCCCTATGACCTTGCCGGTTGTGCCTGATGAAATGGCTGTGGGTGTTTATAAAACAACCTTTAAAATTAAAAACGAAAACTCTAATCCGATTATCACATTTTTAGGCGTTTGTTCAAGCCTCACACTTTACGTAAACGGCAAATATGTCGGTTACAGTGAAGGTAGCCATAATAGTGCTGAATTTGAGCTTGAAGGCTTTGTTAAAAAAGGTGAGAACGAACTGCTTGCTGTAGTTTCACGCTGGTCTAACGGTACATATCTCGAATGTCAGGATATGTTCAGAGAAAACGGTATCTTCCGTGATGTATATGTTACTGAAAATCCCTCAGCATATATTTTTGACTACGAAGTAAAGACATATAAAAAAGGCGCAGGCTACGGTCTTACCTTGTCAGTTAAGCCTATCGGATTCAGCAGAGATGACAATAAAATCACAGCTGAAATTATCAAAGACGGAAAAAGTATAGCTAAACTCGAAGAAAAGGCTGAGGCTAAAACTGTTCTAACTTTTGATGAACTTGATGTCAAAGAGTGGAGTGCAGAAATTCCTGAACTTTATGACCTTGTGATTGCCCTTAAAAAGGGTGACAAGGCTGTTGAATATATCAGAGAACGAGTAGGCTTTAAAACTGTCAGAATTGACGGAGAAAGATTCCTTTTCAACGAAAAGCTTATTAAGTTCAAGGGTGTAAACCACCATGATACCCACGAAAAAACGGGTTATGTAATGAACGGTGAGGATCTTCTTAAGGATGTTAAGCTTATGAAGGAGTTCAACGTAAACGCAGTGAGAACATCACATTATCCTCCCGACCCCATATTTATCCGTCTTTGCGATGAATACGGCCTTTATGTAATTGACGAAGCTGATATTGAAACTCACGGAACTCAGTTTAACGAGGGACTTAAATTCACCGGTAAGCCTAATATTATCAGTAACGATAAGAAATGGCTTCCAAGAATGCGTGACAGAGTAATCAGACTTTACCACAGGGATAAGAATCACCCTTCAATTACAATGTGGAGTCTTGGTAACGAGTCGGGCGGATGGAAAAATCAGGATGCATGCTATGATATGCTCAAAAAGCTTTCGGACATTCCTGTTCATTATGAAGGTGTAATCCGCACCCCGAGAGGAAGCTACGATGTTATATCCGAAATGTATCAGCATCCCTATGCCGTTAAAAAGATAGGCGAACACAAGTTCACCAAAAGATACAAAAATAAACCGTATTATCTTTGTGAGTACTGCCACGCTATGGGCGTAGGACCCGGTGCACTTGAGGATTACTGGAAGATTATTTATGCACATGATAATCTTACGGGAGGCTGTATCTGGGAATGGGCTGATCACTCCGTGTATGATGAGAATGCCAAATATAAATACACTTACGGCGGCGACCACGGTGAGGCTTATCATGACAGCAACTTCTGTGTTGACGGTCTTTTCTATCCTGACAGAACACCGCATACGGGTGCTTTTGAAATGAGAGAAGTATACAGACCAATAAGATGTCAGCGTATGGCTTTTAACGATTATATTTTCAAGAATACGAATGCCTTCCTTTCTTCAGATATTTATGATGTAAAATTTGAGCTTCTGAAAAACGGTACTGTTGTTGAAAGCGGTGATGTTGCTCTTAAGGCTGCTGCAGGTAAGGACGAATGTGTACGACTCAGCTACTCTGAAATTGACGACAAGAACGATTGGCATATCAATTTTACATACACTGACAAAAACGGCAATTATATTGCTAAAGAACAGCTTGCACTCAACGAAACTGTTATTGAACCTCTAACGACGGATGGTCAGGTAAGCTACGATAAAAAAGGCGATAAACTCGTTGTTCATTTCGATTGCGGTAAGGCTGTATTTTCAGAACCCGACGGTGAGCTTGTAAGCTACATAGTAAACGGTAAAGAAATGCTTTCGGGTTCAAAGGGTTTTACTGCAAATGTTTACAGAGCATATCTTGATAATGACCGTAACATTGTTAACGGTTGGAAAAAATCAGGATATGACAAGTTGGTTTCTCAGTGTAAGATTGATGGCGTAAAAGAAAAAGACGGCGGAATCGAAGTTGAATGTGAAGGTGTTCTTAAATTTGATGGTAAAAGTGTTTTTGAAACTGAAATTAAATACATGATTTATCCTGACGGCACAATAAAAGTCAAAACTGAGCTTGAAAGAATCGGCTTTGCTTTCGGCAAAATAGATATTCCAAGATTTGGTCTTAATGTTCATCTTGATAAATCACTTGAAAACGTTAAGTATTACGGGCTTGGCGAAAAGGAAAATCTACCTGACTTCGACGCTCAGAGTACTGTTGGTATCTACAGCGCAAAGGTTGAAGAGCTTAATGTAGATTATATCAAGCCTCAGGATAACGGAAATCACGGAAAGACACGATATGTCAGCTTTACTGATGAGGATGGTAAGGGCTTAAGTTTTGTAAACTGCAAGGATTATTTCTCATTCAGTGCCCACAATTATACTGAAGAGACCATCTGCAACAGTAAGCATATCGAGGATATAAAGAATGACGGAATTATTTCGGTTAACATTGATGGATTTATGCGCGGAACAGGTACTAACAGCTGCGGCCCCGACACCCTTGCACCGTACAAGATTGATTTTAAAAAGGAGCTTGAATTCAGCTTCTATATTGTACCTTTGAAGTGAGACTTTTGTATAAGTCGCACATAAAATTAAAACTATATTTGGTTGAAAGAACTGCTATATTTTTCTTGAATATGGCAGTTCTTTGTGTTATAATCGTACTAGCAATGTGCAATTTTATGCATATTACATTTTTTAATTAACGGAGGCTGAAAAGCAATGAAACAGTTAAACATCGGCATCATCGGTGCCGGACGTATCGGTAAGGTTCATATGCAGTCAATTACATACAATGTTCCTACCGCAAAAGTACTCGGTATTACAGACGTATTCAAGGACGGACTTCAGGAACTTGCTGACAAGTACGGCATTGAAAAAGTATACGCTGATTATAAAGAGATGCTGGCAGATAAGGATATCGACGCAGTACTTGTTTGTTCATCAACAGATACTCACGCTGATATTTCAATCGAAGCTGCAAAAGCAGGAAAGCACGTTTTCTGTGAAAAGCCCGTTGATCTTACACCTGAAAAGGTTCAGGCAGTTATCGATGCTGTTGCCAAGGCAGGAGTTAAGCTTCAGGTAGGTTTCAACAGACGTTTTGACCACAACTTTGCACACGTACGTTCACTTATCAATGAAGGTAAGGTTGGTAACCTTGAGCTTATTAAAATTACTTCACGCGACCCTGAACCCCCACCGGCAGAATATGCTGCAGTTTCAGGCGGTATGTTCCTTGATATGACAATTCACGATTTTGATATGGCTCGTTTCCTTGCAGGCAGCGATGTAACAGAGGTTTACGCAAGTGCAACCTGCCTTGTTGACCCTGCAATCGGTGAAGCAGGCGACGTTGATACAGCTATTATCAATCTTAAGTTTGAAAACGGTGCTCTCGGTGTTATCGACAACAGCCGCCGTGCCGCTTACGGTTACGACCAGAGAATTGAAGTTTTCGGTTCAAAGGGTGCTGCTATGGCTGCCAACGATACTCCCACAAATGTTACTGTTATGAATGCTGACGGTGTTACAACCGACAAGCCTCTTTACTTCTTCCTTGAAAGATATATGCAGTCATTCCGTGATGAAATGGTTCAGTTTGTTGATGCCGTTCTTAACGACAAAGAAACACCCACAACAGGTGTTGACGGTCTTAATTCAATTCTTGTTGCACTTGCTGCTAAGAAATCAGTTAAGGAAGGCAGACCTGTTAAAATTTCAGAAATTATGTAATTCATTCTCATAACGAAAGGAATTAACTATTATGAAACTTACAATGGCTCAGGCTCTCGTTAAGTTCCTTGACAATCAGTATATCAGCTTTGACGGAAAAGAAACAAAATTCGTTGACGGTATTTTCGGTATTTTCGGTCACGGCTGTGTTGTCGGTATCGGTCAGGCGCTTGAACAGGGAGGACATAGCCTCAGATACTATCAGGGTCACAACGAGCAGGGTATGGCTCATTCAGCTATTGCTTATGCAAAGCAGAATAAGCGTCGCAAGATTATTGCGTGTACTTCTTCAATCGGACCCGGTGCACTTAATATGGTAACTGCCTGCGGTACTGCAACTGCAAACAGAATTCCTCTTCTTGTGCTTCCCGGTGACACCTTTGCCTGCCGCCAGCCTGACCCTGTGCTTCAGCAGATTGAGCAGTATGACAGCTGCGCAATTACTGCTAACGATGCTTTCAAGGCTGTTTGCAAATACTGGGACAGAATCCAGCGTCCCGAGCAGCTTATGACCGCTATGATCAATGCTATGAGAGTGCTTACAGACGCAGCTGATACAGGTGCAGTTTGTATTGCAATGCCTCAGGACGTTGAAGCTGAAGCTTATGATTATCCTGATTACTTCCTTCAGAAGAGAGTCTGGTATATGGACAGAAAGGTACCTTCTGAAAGAGAAATCGATGCAGCTGCAGAGCTTATTAAAAACGCTAAAAAGCCGATGATTGTTGTTGGCGGCGGCGTTACATATTCCGATTCCTGGAAGTCAGTTCTTGATTTTGCCGAAAAGTACGATATTCCTATCGGTGAAACTCAGGCAGGTAAGGGACAGATTCCCTTCGCACATCCTCTCAATATGGGTGGCTGTGGTGTTACAGGTACAGGTTCAGCTAACTATATAGCTAAAAGAGCTGACCTCGTTATTGCAGTAGGTACAAGACTTACTGACTTTACAACCTGCTCAAAATGGGGCTTCCAGAATCCCAATGTAAAAATGCTTTCAATCAATGTTTGTTCATTTGATGCATTCAAGATGGACAGCACAGCAGTTATTGCTGACGCTAAGCTCAGTGTTGATGCAATAAGCGAAAAGCTTTCGGGCTATAAGTCAGAGTGGAACGGCGAATACGTAAAAGCACAGGCTGATTTCTTCAAGGAAATCGAAAGATGCTATAATGACGAGCCTGCTGAAGGCTTCTCACAGATGAAAGCTCTCGGTATTATCAACGAAGTTGTAGCTGACGATTCAGTTATTATCGGTTCATCAGGCTCACTTCCCGGATGTCTTCAGAGAATCTGGAAGTCAAAGGCTCCCGATACATACCACGTTGAATACGGCTTCTCATGTATGGGTTATGAAATCTGCGGTGCACTTGGTGCAAAGCTTGCTTGCCCTGACAAGGAAGTATATTCAATGGTTGGTGACGGTAGCTTCCTTATGCTTCACAGTGAGCTTTATACAGCTATCCAGGAAGACAAAAAGATTAACGTAATGCTCTTTGACAACAGCGGTTGGGGCTGCATTGAAAATCTTCAGAATAATCAGGGTACAGATACTTTCGGTACACGTTTCACAAGAAGAAACGAAGAAAGCGGTCTTCTTGACGGTGAGCTTATTTATACCGATTATGCAAAAATTGCTGAAGGCTACGGCTGTAAGGCTTACCGTGTAACCAACGCAGAAGAACTCTATGCCGCATTGGAAGATTCCAAGAAGCAGACAGTTTCTACTCTCTTTGATATCAAGGTAGCACATAAGTCAATGACTGACGGTTATGATTCATGGTGGAGAGTTGGCGTTGCTGAGGTTTCGGAGAGCGAAACTGTTCAGAAGTGCTACGAAGAAATGAAAGAAAACATTGAAAAGGCACGTTTATATTAATTTAAAGGAGTAATTACAATGCTTAATAAAGATAAAGTATATCTTGCCTGCGCTCCTATTGCGTGGACAAACGATGACCTTCCTGACCTTGGTGCAGAAAACACCTTTGAACAGTGTGTAAGCGAAATGGCACTTGCAGGCTTTACCGGAAGCGAAATCGGCAATAAGTATCCCAAAGATGTAGAAACTCTCAAGCATAAGCTTGACGTAAGAGGTATGAGAATATGTAACGCATGGTTCTCCTCACTTCTTCTTTCAGAAGGATACGACGCAACAATTGAAGCTTTCATAAAGCACAGAGATTTTCTTCACGCTCTCGGCGCAAAGGTTATCGGTGCTTCAGAGCAGGGTAACAGCATCCAAGGTATGGACGTAAGCATCTTCGGCGAAAAGCCTGTTTACACAGACGAACAGTGGGAACTTATCAGAAAAGGCTTTAACAAGATGGGCGAGCTTGCTAAGGAAAAGGGCATGTACTTCACAGTTCACCACCATATGGGTACTGGTGTTCAGACAGCTGAAGAAATCGATAAGCTTATGGAAATCACTGATCCCGACCTTGTTTATCTTCTTTTTGATACAGGTCACCTTTCATTCAGCGGTGAAGATGTACTCGGCGTACTTAAAAAGTATGTAAACAGAGTTAAGCATGTTCACCTCAAGAGTATCCGTAAGGACGTTATTGAAGACGCTAAGGTTAAGGGCTACAGCTTCCTTGATTCAGTAAGAGCAGGTTCATTTACTGTTCCCGGTGACGGTGACTTCGATTTCACACCTGTATTTGATATTCTTGACGAAGCAGGCTATGAAGGCTGGGTTGTTGTTGAAGCTGAGCAGGACCCTGCAAAGGCTAATCCCTATGAATATGCAGTTCTCGCAAGAAACTATATCAGAGAAAAAACAGGTCTTTAATAAAATTTATCACAGCGTATGTCTTTTACGCTGTGATTTTTTTATTCCGACATAAATTAAAGCAACAAAGAGATGTTTCTCGATGTTGCTTTTTTTATTATTTAAGCTTATTAAGGTTTACAAATACAGGGCGTTCATAATCTGTTTTATTGGGGGAGTGGTAGGTGAGTACTAAATCTTCACCGTCTCTGAATACCATACCGTGACCTCCGTCGCTTGTAATAAGAGGATCAAGGTGAGTGAATTTACCGGTTATTGTACCCTCATCAAAATTTACAAGACACTGTGCGTATTTGTCATTAAGGTGCGTTGACCACAGCATATACAGCTCGCCGTTTTCTCTTCTGTGCATAAACGGCCCGTCAGTTATGTAGTGCTTTTCAGGGTCGTCAGACTTTGTTACATAATAGGGTGAAGTTGCGTGGAAAAGATAAACAGGTTCACCAACTGCCTTTTTGAGGTCATCTGAAAGTTCAAGGTAGCAAATTGTGCCGTCAATTATCTGAGTATGCTCGTGACAGAATACAAGGTAAGGTTTGCCGTTTTCAATGTAAAGCGTACCGTCAAGACATTCCCAATCTTCGGGTGTCAGAGCTTTTTCACTGTGCTGTACAAAGGGCCCGAGAGGTGAGTCGGACTTAAGTGCAAAGGTGCCTCTTAAGCCGTTTACTCTTGTAAAGGTCGCGAACATATAGAAGCTGCCGTTGTATTTGTGTACTTCAGGTGCCCAGTTCACTTCATTATTGAAACCGTTTTTTTCTGAATTGAAGCACTCGTGTGGCTCGCTCCAGTTTTCAAGGTCGGTTGAAGTGTATACGTCAAAGCCACCAACAAAGCGTCCAAAGTTTCTGGCTCTTGTACCGTAGAGATAGTAAATTCCGTCTTCAATAAGTATAAATGGATCTCTTATATTAATGTCCGTAATTTTCATTTCTTTCTCCTTATCTAAAATACGGCAGCCAGAATGACCGCCGTATTTAATCATTTTTCCCACTTCATAATGGTCTTGCCGAAAGCCTTCTTTGTATCAAGATCAAATGCTTCCATCATATCCTTGATGTTTCTTACAGGTTTTACTACGCCAACCATATGGCTGAGATATTCAACGATGTCAGGGTACTGCTCGTACATATCAACAGTCTTCTGGAAATCCTTACGGCCGCTTCTTGAACTACCGAACATTCTCAGACCCTTTTCAAGCATCATTCTTGTGTTTATAGGTACGGGATACTCGCTTACACCGAGAATAGAAATTGTACCTTCTGGGTTGATGTAATCGATAATCTGATTGATTGCAATCTGAGAGCCGTTACCGCCGACACATTCAAATGCGTGGTCTATCTTAAGGTCTTCAGGAATTTCTGTTGTGAGGAACGTTTCGTCGGCAAAGGTAAAGTCACTGAGTTTTTTCGGTACAACACCGAAAACATAAATCTTGCTGTCAGGGAAGAACTTTTTAAGAAAAATGCAGGTCATGTAGCTGAGGTTTCCGTCACCCCATACACCGATAATATTGCGTCTTGAATGAGCAATTTTATCAAATCTTGAAATTGCGTGTACGCTTACTGATACAATTTCGGTAAATGAAGCAACCTCGGGATTAATATCGTCGGGAAGTTTTACAAGACGGTCAGCGGGAATTGAAATATATTCCTGCATAAATCCGTCAAAGCCGCTTGCTCTGAATTTACTTGAACGAAGATAGTTCTCTGCGATAATATCATCAGTTTCAGTGGGTGTGTTGGGAATCATAACAACCTTGTCACCGGGTTTGAAGTTGCTGTCCTTTGAGAAAACAACTTCACCAACGCCTTCATGAATCAGAGCCATCGGCAGCTTCTGTGCGAGAACCTTTGCATCTCTTGTGCCCTGGTAGTATCTCTGGTCTGCGTTGCAGATTGAAAGGTAAGTGGGTCTTACGATAATATCACCGCTGAAAATGTCAATATCACTGAAAGCAATTTCAAATTTTCTCGGCTGAGTCAATCTGTATATTGTATTTAACATGTTTTAAGTCCTTTCTTAATAGAATGGATTGATTATTTACCTTCCTCAAGAAGAGTCATAGCAACTCTGAGGTCATACGGATAGGTGATTTTAATGTTATGAACTTCACCCTCAACAAGGTGTACGTCATAACCTTTCATACTGAAGATTTTACAAGCGTCTGTGAGAATGTCTTTTTCTTCTTCAGTAAGGCTGTAGTAAAGATCTTTAAGAAGCTTCGCCTTGAAAGCCTGAGGAGTCTGTCCCTGATAGAGCTTGCTTCTGTCGGGAATGTTGCTGATAATCTGTCCGTTCTGGCTTTCAACAATTGTGTCAGTAGCGGGAACAACAGTATCTGTAGCACCGTATTTAAGTGCAGCTTCAATGTTTTCGCTGATGATTCTTGCACTTACAAAGGGGCGTACTGCGTCGTGAGTTACAATAATTGTGTCATCGTCAAGACCGTCGGTGGTTTCTATATACTTGATTGCGTTCATAATAGTTTCGTTTCTTGTGCTGCCGCCTTCAAGAACAACAATTCTTTCATCTTCACCGATATGCTTTTTAAGAATGCTCTTAGTGTGGTTTACCCACTGCTCAGGGCAAAGGATAATTACCTTCTGAAAGTAGCTGTTTACATAGAATTTTTCAACTGTGTGAGCAATAATGGGCTTGTCCTTAAGTGTAAGGTACTGCTTGGGCTTTTCAAGGTTACCCATTCTGCTGCCGATTCCGCCTGCTGCGATTACTGCGTATATCATATTTTTCACCTCGTAAATTATTTGTTATTTTTAAAGAAGTCATCTGCACTTGGCTCAAGATGATAGGGAGCCTTAGGCAGGGGAGTGCTTCTTAAATGTTTCTCGTAGTTTTCACCGAATACGGTGCTTATTATTCTTTCAGTTGCGTGTCCGTCACAAGAACACATAAATTTGTTTCTGAAATTCTGAACAGCTTCCTTGTCGAAAAGATTGTCAATATCGGAAATGTAATCAATTACTTCCTTAGTAGTCTTGACAACAGGACCGGGGGTAAGCTCATCGTAATCATAATAGAAGCCTCTCCAGTCGAAGAATTCATCAAGGTCGTGTGCGAGGAAAATCATCGGTCTTTCAAAGAGTGAATACTCAAACACAAGTGAAGAGTAGTCTGAAATACAGATGTCACTGACACAAAGAAGAGTTTCAATTGACATATCTGTTGTAAAGTCAACTGCAAAGCTGTCGATTAATTCTGCAGGAATCTTCGGGCGTTTACGTACAAGAGGATGGTGCTTCATAATTACTACGTACTCTTCGCCGAATGCTTCATACATTTCTCTGAGCTTAAGCACGTTGGGTGACTTAGCTTTTGCAACTCTGCCTCTGAAGGTGGGAGCATAAAGAATTACTTTCTTTCCCTTAGCTGCTGGGAACTTTTCATAAAGTTCATCGTAAGCTGACTTAATGAACTCTTCATCGTAGAAAATGTCGGTACGGCTGCTGCCGAGTGCTTTTACAACACCACTTTCGTGTGTGTATCGCATAGCTTCTTCATAAGCCCAGATAACGTCAGGACTGCTGACTGTTACGTGAGTATAGTTTCTGTTGAAGGGATAGTTTTCCATATCCTTTCTTGAAGCGCCGAAAATTGCATCAGCTGTGCTGAAACCGAACTTCTTGAAAGCACCGCATCCGTGCCAGAGCTGAGTAACTGTTGTTTCAGGTCTCATTTCGAAGCAACCGTTTATGTTAGTAGCTTCGTCCATAAAAACATACTTCGCTGTTGCAATATCGGCGATAAATGCTTTACATCTTTCTCTGTATTCCTTTCTTGAAACAAAGGTGTTTCTCAGAAAGTGACAGTGCAAATCCAAATCAGTTTCCATATAGAGCTTATCGTACATAAGCTGAAGGCTGTTTGTAAGCGAGGGAAGTCTTATTTCAACAAAAACAACCTTCTTCTCATCTACGGGCAATTTCGAATACTTTTTATATATGGAAGGATAGAGAATCTTAAGGATGTAGTGTCTGTAAATTACGTTCCACTTGCCTTTTATAAATTTTTTAATTTTCTTTTTGGTCATTGATAAAAAAGAAAATATCTTTCTCTTCAGTATTCTGAAATATTTAACAAAACGAAGGTAAAAAACACGATAAAGCACGGTTTTCTGAAGTGCTCTTTTTATTTTTTGCATACCTTAATTACATCCTCTCTGAATTTTGCGTCGGGAATAATACTCCAATCTATATAATTATAACTCATATACTGTTTTTGTCAAGAGAAATACAGTAATCTTAAAAGTTAAAAAGGAATAAATTTTATAGTGTACTATATTGATTTATTGTTTAATCGGTGTATAATATAGTTGTAATAAAAAAAGGAAAGGACGTTTCACATGAATAGTAACGTAACAATTTTCGATCATCCTTTGATTCAGCACAAGCTTTCAATCCTTAGAAACAAAGAAACAAGCTCAATGGAATTCAGAGCTCTTATATCTGAAATTGCAACACTTATGTGCTATGAAGCTACAAGAGATCTTCCTTTGGAAGATGTTGAAATTGAAACACCTATCTGCAAAATGACAGCAAAACATATCTCAGGTAAAAAGCTTGCTATTGTGCCTATTCTACGTGCAGGTCTTGGTATGGTTGAGGGAATCAGCTCACTTATCCCTGCTGCGAGAATCGGACATATCGGTCTTTACAGAGACGAAGAAACCCTTAAGCCTGTTGAATACTACTGCAAATTACCCAAGGATATCGGTGAAAGAGATGTTATTGTTGTTGATCCCATGCTTGCTACAGGCGGCTCAGCGATTGACGCAGTTTCGCAGATTAAGCTGAGAAACCCACGTTCAATCCGTTTTATGGGAATTATTGCAGCTCCGGAAGGAATCGAAGCTTTCACAAAGGCTCATCCCGATGTAAATGTATATGTTGCGGCACTCGATGAAAAGCTGAACGAAAAGGGATATATTGTACCCGGTCTGGGTGATGCGGGTGACAGAATTTTCGGTACGAAATAATCAAAAAAATATAAGAAAAAGTATTGACATTCGCGATTTAATGTGTTAAAATACTGAAAAATTAAGCCAACATTGTTGGTTAATAAATGCTTTGACGGAATTATGAAATTAAGTAAACCGCTTTCAGAGAGTCGGTGGTTGGTGAAAACCGATAGGGAACTGAATTTCAGCCTCGTTCCTGAGCAGGATTGCTGAAGGCTTATGTTGTGTAGGTGATCACGGACGCCCCGTTATCATGGCTAAAGACTTGTCAGAGTCTTGAAGAGTGACCGTAAATGCGGTAAGCAAGGTGGTACCACGGATTATATTCGTCCTTGAAGTTACTTTATGTAATTTCAAGGATTTTTTTGTGTTACTCTTCGGAACACTAAAAATTCTAAAGGAGTTTTAGAAATGGAAAAATTATCAATCGCCGACATTACTTTGAAACAGGCTGCAAAAAGTGCAGAGTACTCTCTTTCTTTCAGGGAGAAAATTGAAATTGCAAAGCTTCTTGATAAAGCTAACGTATCAGTTATTGAGCTTCCTGCAATTACCAAAGAAACAACAGACGTACTTCTCACAAAATCAATCGCTTCCTGCGTAAAAAACAGTGTTATCGCTGTTCCTGTAAATCTTGCCGAGCAGGATGTTGAACGAGTTGCCGAAGCTTTAAAAGTGGCTAACAAAGCAAGAATCCAGGTTATTGTGCCAACCTCAACTGTTCAGATGGAGTATATCTGTAAAAAGAAGCCGCCTATGGTTCTTGAAATGATTAAGGAGCTTGTTTCTAAAGCTAAGGAATCAGGTTACGACGTTGAATTTGTAGCTGATGACGCAACCAGAAGTGAGGCTGACTTCCTTTATAAGGCAATTGAT
>JBGVGM010000150.1:0-24602 GCA_045121655.1 Acutalibacteraceae bacterium
ATCTTTTTATTTTTGCTCGGATTTGCGTTCGGGCTTTTTGGTTTTGCGCTTTCAGTCGGGTTTCTTTGCTTTTATTCTCGTTTTTCTATTTTTTAATTGCCATCCGTTGATTTTATTCTTTCGTTTTGCTCATCACTAAAAATTATTACAATCTTAACACATATATATGAACAAAATTATAATAACACTACATTTTTAATGAATCAGTATTGAAGATTAACACAATTTTAAAGACCCGCAAGAATTAATCATCTTACGGGTCTTGCATTATTCAGATTAATTATTTCTGAGCACCTTCAAAAAGCTTGCTGAAAAGAGCAATCAAGCTCGTGATGAATCTTTTTAAAAGGTCAATCAAACCTTCAATTGAGTTGTCGTCAGGCTTTACGGGGTCCTTGCCTTCAACAGGAGAGAGCTTGTCTGCACCTGTATCTTCAAGGAACTGAGGATACTCAGCATTTGAGAATACATCCATATCAGTTACAAGAATTGCTTCAATAAGTCTGTCAATGCTTGCAGGGAAGTGGTCATGATAGCTGTTCTTAACGAACCAGGTTCTGTCAGGAAGAGCACAGGTGGAAGCGTCAATCTGCTCATCAGGTGAAAGGTACTTCTTGTTCTCTTCAGGCATAGAAGCGATATAATCAGCTGAAAGTGTCTTGCCGAAGTCAGCTACAGTTGCACCAAGGGAGGTAAACACCGTTTCTGCTGTGCCGTCGCTGTTTTTGTAGCTTTCTTCAAAAATGGGCATAAGAGGAATGTTATACTTTGAAATTACGCTGATACCGATTTCGCTGCTGAGTCTCTGAATGGTTTCACTGCTGTTAAGCTGAACGTTATCACGGAAGGAACGAGCCTTCGCAATTGTGCCTGCATATTCCTCTTTGAGTTCAGGTGTGTTATATACAAAGTCAAGTGCTTCTTCAAGGTCTTTAGCAGGAACCATTGCCCAGAATGAGGGGAATGAACCGTAGCTTCTTCTGATAATTCTCGGGATAAGGTTGCTGCCGATTTTTTCTAAAAGCTTTTCAAAAGCGCCTTCAACAAGGTCAAGTGCTTTAATCTGCTCAAGAATCGAAATCAAAACCTGAAGGAAGTCAGCCACTGCAGGATCATCAATAATAGCCTCATACTTCATAAGTTCTTCCACATATTCGTCAAGTCTTTCGGGAACGATATCGATTTTGCCTGCAAAAAGTGAACCGAAAAGCTGTATACCTTCTGTTGAGGGAATGAAAAGCACAGCTTCGTCAACCTTTGCCTTTGCGTTTTCACTATAGTTCTGAAGGTAAGCGGAAAGAACGTTTCCGCCAAGACAACGGCCTACTATTTTTACCTTTGAAGCGCCTGTTTTGCTGAGCATAGTATCAACAAACTTATCAAGCTCGGCTGCTGAATACTCAGGTGAAAGTCTCCAGTCATAAGGGAAGCCGTCTTCGCCGTTACTGAATCGTTTATAGCTGAGACTGATGCTGTCAGGATTGTCGCCGCAGCCTGAGCCGTCTTTTGGCATTCCGTCCGGAGCAAGAACGAGATCTTCATAGATAGGATGAATTGAGTTATAAAGCTCATCACAGTACTTATCATAGTCATCTGTAGCTATAGCAATTGCCAGTTCTTTAAGGCAAGGTGCAATTGCTTCTTTTACGATAGCACCTACATCTGCACCGGTGGGATAAATTACCTGTGAATTAACGTTGCCTTTTTCTTTATAAAGACTATATCCGTATCCGCTTATGTATATAACGGGATATTTTTCCTCATCTGCAGCTAAAGCCATGGGCGCAAAGGCACTGAAAAGCAATATTGCTGCCAACAGAATTGATAAAAGCTTTCTTGATTTTTTCAACATTGTTCTACTCCCTTATTTAAATATTTTTTTAATTCTAACACATTTCTTTAAAAAATTCAATAAAAAATTTTAAAGGCTGAAACAAATTACTTTTTGCTTCAGCCTTAACCTTTAAATATGAGTCAGAATCAGCTTGCCTTCCTTAATTTCGGCTGCAATTGCCGTAACAACTGAATCTGCGTTATCAATAATGATATTTGCAATTTCGTCTTCAATTTCTTTTCTGATAAGATTACGAAGATCTCTTGCGCCTCTTGAGCCACCCTCCGCCTTGTCGGCAAGGTATTTCTTAACCTCTTCAGTCCACTTAAAGTCAATTGTTTTTTCTTTAAGCGAACCTGCAAGCTCGGAAAGAAGCAGCTCTGCAATTTTCACGTAGTCCTCATTTGTAAGGCTGTTGAATACTGCAACCTCGTCAACTCTGCCGATAAATTCAGGTCTGAGGAAATCGGAAAGGGCTTTCATAACCTTTTCTCTTGTGGCGTCACCCTTTTCCTTACCGAAGCCGATTGCACTGCCCTTTTTCTCGCTGCCCGCATTTGAGGTCATAACGATAACAGTGTTTTCAAAGTTGACTGTTCTGCCTTGAGCATCTGTGATTCTGCCTTCGTCAAGAATCTGAAGAAGAATATTCATAACATCGGGGTGTGCCTTTTCTATTTCGTCAAAGAGGATTACACTGTAGGGCTTTCTTCTTACCTTTTCTGTAAGCTGACCTGCTTCGTCATAGCCGACATAGCCCGGAGGTGAACCGATAATTCTTGAAACGCTGTGCTTTTCCATAAACTCGGACATATCAAGTCTGATAAGCGTTTCAGGAGTTGAGAAAAGCTCTGCAGAAATCTGTTTTACAAGCTCGGTTTTACCTACGCCCGTGGGGCCAACAAAGATAAATGAAGCGGGTCGCCTTCTGGGACTTATCTGCACTCTGTTACGCTTGATTGCAGCAGCTATAACCTTGATGGCTTCGTCCTGACCTATTACCTTTTTCTTAAGGGTGTCTTCAAGACCGGCAAGCTTTTTAAGGTCGCTTTCAATAATCTTGCTTGAGGGCACACCTGTCCAGAGCTCAATAACCTTAGCAATATCAACCTCGGTTACTGCGTTGTCGTTAGCTCTTTCGGTAAGCCCTTCCATATCAGTTTCATACTTTACAATTTCGCTCTTGACCTTAGCAATTGCCTCATAGTCGGGGTCCTGCTGAGTGTTCATAAGCTCCTCTTCGTCCTCTTTAAGCTCACTGAGCTTTTTCTCGGCAATTTCAAGGTCAGAAATCGCCTTGTTACGAAGATTTGCACAGGTACACGCCTCATCAAGAAGGTCAATAGCCTTGTCAGGGAGGAAACGGTCTGTAATGTATCTTTCCGAAAGGATAACCGCCTTTTTAACAAGCTCGTCGCTGATTCTTACACGGTGATAGTTTTCGTAGTACTTTTTGATACCTATAAGAATTGCCGTTGCGTCAGCGATTGATGGTTCTTCAATTTTAACGGGCTGAAAACGTCTTTCAAGAGCAGCATCTTTCTCGATGTTCTTTCTGTATTCGGTAAAGGTGGTTGCACCCACAACCTGAATCTCGCCTCTTGAAAGTGCAGGCTTAAGGATATTTGCGGCGTTCATTGAACCCTCTGCGTCACCTGTGCCTACAAGGTTATGCACCTCGTCAATAAAGAGTATAATGTTTCCGTTATACTTGACTTCATCAACAAGGTTCTTGATTCTGCTTTCAAACTGACCTCTGAACTGTGTACCTGCAACAAGTGCAGTAAGGTCAAGAAGATGAATTTCCTTGTCAGCGAGCTTTGCAGGCACGTTGCCGCTTGCAATTCTTAAAGCAAGTGCCTCTGCAATTGCAGTTTTACCTACACCCGGCTCACCGATAAGGCAGGGATTGTTCTTTGAACGTCTGCAGAGAATCTGTACAACTCTTTCGAGCTCTTTGTCCCTGCCAATGATGTTGTCAAGCTTTCCTGCTTTGGCTTTTTCTGTAAGGTCGGTGCAGTACATTGTGAGAAACTTGCGTTTCTTTTCATCCTTCTTTTTACGTCTGCCCTTGTTTTCAGTCTGCTGATTAGAAGAAGCTGTGGAAGCAGGCTTGCTTTCGCCCTCATTTTTTACACTGAGAGAATTCTGCAGGTCGCCAAAAAGCCCCTGAAGGAAAGGCATTGTAGGTGAACCGCCACTTTCAAAGCCGCCTTCCTCATCTGATTCGGGGAACATACTTGAGAACTGCTCGCTGATTGAATCAACGTCCTCCTCAGTAATGCCCATACTTTCCATCATCTGCTTGATGGGACCTATATTCATTTCCATTGCGCATTTCATACAAAGCCCTTCGGGAACGGTTTTTCCGTCAATTATCTTTGAAATAAAGATAACTGCAGGGCGCTGTTTGCATCTGCTGCATGTAACTCTTTTCATTCTTTACTCCTTGGGTTGGATTTGCTTAAATTTGGTTTTGCTCTGAATTATTTACTTGCCTTCTGAGCCTTTTTCTCATCGAAATGCTCCTTGAACTGTCTGAAAGTTTCGGGCATATAGCTTGCGAAAGCAACGAGGGTCATAATTGCACTGATTACAACGATAATGCCTGTAAGAATTGCGGGCATCTGGAAGCCTAAAAGCTCATTGAGTGCGCCTACTTCGGGACCGATTGCAATAATAAGGGTCATACCTACGTAGAAAACAGTAGTTGCAACCTTGCCGTAAATCTCTGCGGCACCGGGACGGATATTCATAAGAAGCATTACAAGACCGCCGATAATCATAACAGCTTCCTTAATAAGAAATACAAGGAAAACCCAGCCGAAAGCATTGATCATCTTGTTTTCTGCACCCTTGAAATCAATCAAGAGCATAACTGCAATTGTAATCTGCGTAAGCTTGTCTGCAACGGGGTCGAGAATTTTGCCGAGAGCACTTATCTGGTTGAAGCGTCTTGCAATTTTACCGTCAAACATATCGGAAAGACCTGAAGCAGCAAGAACTGCAACAGCTTCGATCTTCATATCGTTATAGTAAAGATATGCGAATACGGGAATAAGAAGAATTCTTATGAATGATAATAAGTTGGGAATTGTCCAACAGCCCTTGAATAAATCTTTCATTGTTTTTACCTCTCTTTTTTCGGTTGATATTTAGCCTTATCTTTTATAATGATATTCCGCTGAATGTTGTAAACAGATTCTGTACTGCACCTACAACAAAGGAGCCTTCAACAGCTGTAATAAAGCCTTCGTTGTTGATAAAACCTGCAACCACGGCAAGCAAAAGTGAAATGATAACCACAATAAGAACACCTCTTACTGCTCCTATAACACCGCCGAGAGCTGAGTTCATCTGTTTGATTGCTGGAATTTTTTTGATAATCTTATCAAGAAGCTTAACAAGCACTCTCAGAACAACTGTTATAAGTGCCACAAGAACAGCGAAAAGTATAAACTGAACAACTGCAGTTCCTATGGGCGTAACAATGTTTTCCATAAGTGACTCAAGAAGACTTCCTGAAGCTATTTCACTTGATGCTACCTTTTCAATAAGCGCCTCTTTTTCTATTCCCATAAGGCTGAGAATTGCAGAGAACGAATCGGGAATAGAATTGATTACGCCCTCAATCTGTGTTCCGTAATCTGTTGTTGCAACTTCGCCGAGATTCTGACTGAGCAGATTTTCTGCACCCGGTTTTACAAACTTTTCAAACACGGGAAGTGCAAATGAATCTGAAAGAAGTCTTGCCACAACAAATGACGCTATAGTTCCCACCAATTCAAAAAGGCTCACAATAAAACCCTTTTTAATTGAAGTGATAATTACTACTGCAATAATAAGTACAAAGATTATGTCGATAATATACGGCATTTAACCCCTCCTTGAAAATGTTTTGTTTTATTATAGCACACCAGAGTCAAATAAACAATAGTGCGTTATATACTGACTTCTCTGAGAATTCCTGAGGAATAGGCAAAAAGCTTTCCCTTGCAAAGCACAAGGCCGTCAATTGTAAAATCAACGTTTAGGGTGTTTTTGATTTTGCCTGATTTAACCTCGTAAACGGTGTTTGTACATGAAGCGTAAGCAGTTTTTCCTTTAAGCACAACTGCCTCGGGCTTTCCGTCAAGATTCACCGTAAACCTTACGTTATTTTTGCTGTCATAAACTGCAAGTGCAGTTCTGTCAAAATCGCTTATACTGTCTGAAATCACTGCAGTGTTACCGCTGTCATCGGTGCAAGTGCTGACTGCCTCACTTACATATTTCGATTTTTCAGCAGCGCCCTTTGCAGCATTGATGTCATAGATGATTCTCTCTTTTGTAAAGACAGAAACGATATTCTTTCCCTGATATTTTATATCGGTGATACCGTCTCCGACATAGGTGAATTCACACTGTACCTTATCGGAATAAATGTCAAGAAGATAAGACTTTGACATAATCTCGCCCTCTTTGGCACCGATAGCGCCAACGGCAATTTTCTTTGAATTGGAGTGAAGGTCAAGACTTACTGCATACTCCTCACCGCATGCCCAGATGTACTTGCTTTCGCCGTCCTTGGTTATAAGTGAAACCATCGAAGCAGATGTGTCGCTTTTTGTTGAAAGCACAATGTCACCCTGATTGTTGATGTCCGCCGCAATTATGTCTTTTTCGTCAATAGATTTACCCTCGTAGATAATTCCCCTTGTGGTAAAAATCATATACTCGTGGGAGTTTCTGTTGAAGAGGATTCCGTATTTTCCGCTGACTTTGATTGCAGGGTTAAGGTAGTTATGCACCTTTGTGTATTTAATTTCGCCGTCTGTATCAACTGAGGCAAGAAGCTTTTCGGTAAGCACAAACATTCTTGAGGAAAAGGACTGCACCGTAATTATATCGTTACCCGTAAAGCTGACACCGTTTTCACTCTCTGTTGAGGAGAAAAAGAGGTTTTCCGAGCCGGATTCAGAATCGCTGTAGGCGTTGTGATAATCCGACGTCATAAAGGAAAACACACCGACAGCCACTAAAATAACGGCTATAATACCGCTTAATATAATAATAGTCCTTTGGTTTAATTTAACTTTAAGTTTTGTCTTAAGCTTTTTCATTTAAGTCATCCTCATAGTAGACCTTATTGAGATAAAGTCCGTGGGGTTTCGCGGTAATGCCCGCTTTTGTTCTGTCTTTGGAATTGATAATTTCCGGAATTGATCCCTTTGGAATTTTTCCTCTGCCTATGTAAATTGCTGTACCAACCATTATGCGAACCATATTGTAAAGAAAACCGTCGCCCGTAACAGAAAAAGTAATCAGATCACCTTCTCTTTTTACTGAACAGTCAGTGATTGTTCTTACATTTGAAAGGGTGGTTGCTCCTGCAGCACAAAAGGCAGAAAAATCGTGAGTGCCGATAAAACCCTTAACCTCTCTGTTAAGCTCTTCTGCGTCGAGATAGTAGGGATAATGAAGGGCATAATCTCTGAGAAAAGGATTTTTCACGTTGCTGTTCCAGATTTTATAAATGTATTCCTTCCCCTTGCAGCTGAAACGTGCATTGAAGTCCATAGGTACATCTTCACATTCCAGAACAGCTATACTCTGTGGCAAAACGGCATCAATGCCTTTTCTTATTGCCTCACAGTCTTTGTCTGTGTCGATTTTAAAGTTGCAGCAGAAGGTGTTTGCGTGAACTCCGCTGTCAGTTCTGCTGCAGCCGTATATTGTAACTTTTTTTGACAGTATCCGCTCTACGGCTTCGCTTACACAGCCCTGAACAGTAACTGCATTATCCTGCATCTGCCAGCCGTGAAAAGACGTGCCATCATAACGGAGAATCAGTTTAAGATTTCTTTCCATATCAGATTACCGCACCGAAATAATGATTTAAAAGCACCACACCTGTGATTCCGAGAGAGAAGAAAATCACGCCCGCGCCGTCTCTTAAATGAAGTTTCATCTGCTTCATTCTTGTTCTGCCCTCACCGCCTGTATAGCAGCGGCAGCTCATTGCAAAGGAAAGCTCGTAGGCTCTTCTGAAAGATGATACGAAAAGCGGAATAAGAATAGGCACAACTGCCTTCACCTTATCCATAAGCTTTCCGCCCTCAAAGTCTGCTCCCCTCGCCTTCTGGGCGTTGGTGATTTTTTCAATCTCCTCAATAAGAGTTGGAATGAATCTGAGAGCAAGGGTCATCATCATAGCAAGAGTGTGAACGGGAATTTTAAAAAGCTTAAGAGGTGACAAAAGCTTTTCAATTGCGTCTGTCAGCATTGTGGGAACGGTTGTGTATGTGAGAATTGACGAAGCGATTATAAGAAGAACTATTCTCACCGCCATAAAAACAGCTGTTAAAACGCCTTTTTCTGTAATTTTAAGACCTAAGAAAAGAGGTATTTCCCAGTTTCCGCCGCTTACATAAAAGATGTTCAGTATTGCCGTAAAAATTACAACGGGAACAATAGGCTTAAGGCTTTTGAAAAACACCTTGAAGGGAACACCGCATGAAAGCATTGAAATGAGGGTGAATACACTGACGAGAGCCAGTGAAAGAAAGTTTTTGCAAAGGAAAATCATCACTATAAAAAGAACGGTGAAAATTATCTTTGCTCTTGCGTCCATTTTGTGAACAAGGGAATCACCCTTGTAATATTGGCCAATGGTAATATCACTGAGCATTTTTGTCCCCTCCCTTCAGAAGAACCAAAAGCTCACTTTCAGCCTTTTCCATTGTGTAAACGTCTGTACTTACGTCGTAGCCTTTTTCCTTGAGTTTAAGGAAAAGCTCCGTCAGCTGAGGAATGTTGAGTCCCATATCCCTGAGGCTTTCTGCATGAGAAAACACACCGTCAACAGTATCGTAGTAAGCAAGACGTGATTCGTTCATTACAAGCACCTTTGAGGAGATTTTTGAAATATCCTCCATACTGTGAGAAACCACAAGAACAGTGCTGCCTGTAGTTTTTCTGTAATCGGTTATCATTTTAAGTATAGTTTCTCTGCCCTTAGGGTCAAGACCTGCAGAGGGCTCGTCAAGTATAAGAACCTCAGGCTTCATAGCCATAACGCCTGCAATTGCCACACGTCTTTTTTCACCGCCCGAAAGGTCAAAGGGTGACTTTTTCATATAGCTTTCATCGAGACCTACAAAGGAAAGTGCTTCTTTTACACGAAGGTCGATTTCTTCTTCGGAAAGTTTCATATTTTTAGGTCCGAAAGCAATATCTTTATAAACCGTTTCCTCAAAAAGTTGATATTCGGGATACTGAAAGCAGACACCGACTCTGAAACGCACGTTTCTTATCTTGCTTTTATCTTCCCATATGTCCTTTCCGTCAAGTTCAACTACACCGCTTGTACCTTTTAAAAGACCGTTGAAATGCTGGATAAGGGTGCTTTTACCTGAGCCTGTGTGACCGATTATACCCACAAGCTCGCCTTTTTCAATGTCAACATTTATATCTCTGATTGCGTGAATCTGAGATGAAGTGCCCTTTGAATAGAGATAATTCAGTTTTTTTGCCGAAAGAATTACGCTGCTCAATTTTTTGCCTCCATAATGTCTGTAACAGCCTTAACAAGCTCATCTATATCAAGTATATCTTTATCTAAGTTTACGCCGTCTTTAATAAGCAGATGGGTAAGCTCTGTTGCTTCAGGCACGTCAAGCTGTGCCTTTTTAAGTGTATCAACGTGGGTGAAAACCTCCTTGGGCTTTCCGTCAAGAATTATTCTTCCCTCGTCCATAACAATAACTCTGTTTGCCTTTACTGCCTCGTCCATATAGTGAGTTATGAAAACAACCGTAATTCCATACTCTTCGTTGAGCATTTTTGCAGTTTTCATAACCTCTTTTCTGCCTCTCGGGTCAAGCATGGCAGTCGGCTCGTCAAAGACGATGCACCGGGGCTTCATTGCTATTATTCCCGCAATAGCCACTCTCTGCTTCTGACCACCCGAAAGCTTATGGGGTTCAAAATTACGGAATTCGTACATGCCCACGCTTTTAAGAGCTTCGTCAACCCTTTCTCTTATTTCCTTGGGATCAATGCCCAGGTTTTCAGGGCCGAAAGCAACGTCGTCTTCAACAATTGTTGCAACAATCTGATTGTCGGGATTCTGAAAAACCATACCCACCTTACGTCTTATATCGTAAAGCTTTTCCTCGTCGGCAGTATCAATTCCGTCAATAAGCACCTTGCCCGACTGCGGTATGAGTATTGCATTACAAAGCTTTGCAAGGGTTGACTTTCCGCAACCGTTGTGACCCAGCACTGCAACAAAGTCGCCTTTTTCTATTTTCAAATTCATATTCTCGATAACATTTTCCTCAATTTTCTGAGTTTCACTGTCATCGGAATAACCGAAAGTGACATTCTGAAATTCAATAAAATTCATATGAAATCTCCAAATGTGTTTAGTTTTATTCTTATTTCTGCCAGAAGGCTGATGCGCCGCAGGGAAGCACCATACCTGTGTCGGTTACGGGAAGTCCGATTTCGGAGGAGGTTACTTTTCCGCCGAATTTCTTTTTTACAACGGCTCCTAAAATATATTCCATAACCGATGAAGAAAGTCCCGTTGTGTAGGAGTTAATAAGCATCATAAGTGAATCCTCGTAAAGGAGCTCACTACAAAGCTCAACGAAGTTATAAACCTCGTCCTCAAGCTTCCACACTTCGCCGCCGGGACCTCTGCCGTATGAAGGCGGGTCCATAATTATAATATCGTACTTGTTACCTCGTCTGATTTCACGCTGAACAAACTTGATGCAATCGTCAACAATCCATCTTACGCTTCTGTCGGACAGCTCGGATGTAACGGCATTTTCCTTTGCCCAGGCTGTCATACCCTTTGAAGCGTCAACGTGCACCACGTGGGCATTTTCCGAAAGACATGCTATGGTTGCACCGCCTGTATAAGCAAAGAGATTCAGCACCTTTACAGGTCTGCCTGCGTTTCTTATGATCTCTCTTGTATAGTCCCAGTTTACTGCCTGCTCAGGGAAAAGTCCGGTGTGCTTGAAGCCCATTGTTTTTATATTGAACTTTAAGTCACCGTAGTTGATGCTCCAGAAATCAGGCATTTTACTTCTTACTTCCCAATGTCCCCCACCGGTTTTTGAACGGCTGTAATAAGCGTTTGCTTTTTTCCATAAGGGATTGGTTTTCGGTGTTTTCCATATAACCTGAGGGTCGGGACGAACAAGGATAATATCGCCCCATCTTTCAAGTCTTTCACCGTCTGAGCAGTCTATAAGCTCATAATCTTTCCAGTTTTTTGTATATCTCATATTAAGCTTTCCTTTACTGTTTCTGTGGCATCGTCATATTGAAATGCTCATAGCCTAAAGCTGTTACAACTCTGCCTCTCGGTGTTCTGCCGAGATAGCCTATCTGCATAAGGTAAGGCTCGTAACAGTCCTCAATTGTAACTGCCTCCTCACCTATTGCTGCAGCGATTGTTTCAAGTCCGACGGGACCGCCACCGTAAGAATTTATCATAGTAAGAAGAAGTCTTCTGTCAATCGAGTCAAGACCTATATGGTCAATTTCCATTCGCTGAAGCGCCATATCTGCCGTTTCTTCATCAATTATTCCGTTACCCATAACCTGAGCGAAGTCTCTGGCTCTTTTTAAAAGTCGGTTTGCAATTCTCGGTGTACCTCTTGAACGTGAGGCAATTTCGAGTGCGCCGTATTTTTCAATGCCAATTCCGAGAATGCCTGCGTTTCTTGTAACAATTTCCGAGAGCTGTTCAGGTGTATAAAGCTCAAGGCGGAGAATTACACCGAAACGGTCACGAAGAGGCGCTGAAAGCTGACCTGCTCTCGTGGTTGCACCTACAAGAGTGAACTTAGGTAAATCGAGTCTTATTGACCTCGCAGAAGGTCCCTTACCGATAATAATATCAAGGGCATTGTCCTCCATAGCAGGATAGAGAATTTCTTCAACGCTTCTGTTAAGACGGTGAATTTCGTCAATGAAAAGCACGTCGCCCTCATTGAGGTTTGTGAGAAGAGCCGCAAGGTCGCCTTGCTTTTCAATGGCAGGGCCTGAGGTAACTCTCAGATTTACGTTCATTTCGTTGGCAATAATACCTGCAAGGGTAGTTTTGCCAAGACCCGGAGGACCATAGAGAAGAACGTGGTCAAGAGCCTCGCCCCTTGAAGTAGCAGCTTTTATATAAATTTCAAGATTTTCCTTTACCTTGTCCTGACCGATGTAATCAGCCAGCACCTTGGGACGAAGAGAGGTTTCGATATCCGAATCAAAAGAGGTAAGGTCGGGAGAAATCATTCTTTCTTCAAAATCCATTTTAAATCATCCTTTCAGATTAAATGGGAATTTATGACATAAGCTTGAGAGCCTGTCTGATAATATCTTCAGTTTTAAGCTCAGGGTCAATTTTGCTTACGGCTGAAGCTGCGTCTGACTGACTGTAGCCCAGCATTGTGAGAGCTGCAATTGCCTCACTCATATTCGAGGAACTTGTCGCCTTTGCAACGGCTACATCCTCGTCGCTGAACACTGCAGAACCTGAGAAGCTCTTGCCTACCTTATCCTTGAGGTCGAGAATAATTCTGTGGGCAATTTTCGGGCCTACACCGGGAGCTTTTGTAATTGCTTTTGCGTCGCCTGCGGTAATTGCAAGGGCAAGCTTATCCGTAGGCAGCTGTGAGAGAATTGCAAGGGCTGCCTTGGGGCCTACGCCGTTTACGGAAATAAGCATTCTGAACCATTCCAGCTCCATTTCGGTTGAGAAGCCGAACAAATCAAGCGCATCCTCACGGACATTAAGGTGAGTGTAAACTGTTGCTGTCTTTTCACCTGAAATGTCAAAAAGTGTGTTGTTGGAGGTCTGAACCTTAAAGCCCACACCGCCGCATTCAATTACTATATAAGAAAGTCCTGTATGAAGAACTTTACCGGTTAAACTGTAGAACATTTCTCAAAATCCTTTCAAAAATGCAAAATGCAAAATGCAAAATGCAAAATTATTTATTTGTCCTTTTACAGATAGATACCAAAATTGCAATTATTTCTCTAATATCATTTTCGATGCTTAAGTATTCTTTCTCTGATATGTATTCAGTTTTGTATAACAGCTTCATCCAATACTGTGTTTCATTAGCTTCTTTTAAAGCGATATTCATTTTTGTATTAAAGTCAGGTTTTGTTTGTCCTCTTTGCGCTTCAGCTACATTCGCACCTATACTGGTTCCGCTTTTGAGAAGTTGCTTTGACATTACAAACTCTTTTTTATCCACAGTAAGGTATTTATATAAATTAACAATTCTTATAGAAAAATTGAAGCTCTTTTCTTCGATTGCATTATTATTCAATAAAATCATCTCCGAAATTATTTTGCATTCTGCATTTTGCATTTTGCATTTAAATGCCTTTTCTGATTCTTAAATTCAAGCCCGAAACAATGGAGCCTGAACAGTGGCCGTGGCAGATTGCCATTGCAAGGGCATCGGCAGTATCGTCGGGCTTCGGGACTTTTTCGAGGAAAAGGATTCGTTTAATCATTTCCTGAACCTGCTTTTTCTCTGCTCTTCCGTAGCCTACAACGCTTTGCTTTACCTGTAAGGGTGTGTACTCAAATGCCGGCACACCGCATTTCTGCGCCGCAAGCATTATTACACCTCTCGCCTGACTTACGTCAATTACGGTTTTTGCGTTGCTGTTGTAAAAAAGCTTTTCTATAGACATAGCGTCGGGTTTGTATTTTTGCAGCAGCTCCGTCAGCTGGTCATAGATATATTCAAGTCGTCGATTGAAGGGTGTTCCGGCGTCGGTTGTAATTGCTCCGTAGTCAATAACTGTAAAGTGGTTGTTTTTGTATTCAAGCACTCCGAAGCCTACAATTGCGTAGCCGGGGTCAATACCCAGGATAATCATGGCATACTACCTCACTATAATAATCAATATATTATAACACAAAGATAAGAATTGAGCAATAGAAAAACGGCAGTTTTACCTGCCGTTTGATTATTTATTTTTCTTTTTTTCTGAAAATAATCAGCTTTGAGAAAAAGTAGTTGATAACAACAACCACAACACCCACAATTGCTTTCGCAATCATAGTTCCCGATATGCTGAAATCAAATACCGTAAGGGTGTAATCGGAAAAGCCCACCACATCAACAAGAAGGAAAAGTCCTCCCTCTTCAATAATGAAAGAAAAGCCTCTTGCCGCAAAAAATGAGACAAGCTCTTTGAAAACAACCTGCGGATTCATATCTTTGCTTTCAAACACCCACAGTTTGTTGGTAATATACGCAAAAATTACGCACACAATCCATGCGATTACGTTTGAAAGAAGATAGAGCTCCTTGCCCAGCACCATATCGGCAAGCTTGAATGTGGTGAAGTTTACAACTGTTGTTGCAACACCGAAAAATCCGTAGGTTATAAGCTCTTTATATTTAATTATCAGTGATTTAATCGTGTTTATCATAGCTTAAAATTTCTTTCGCAATATAAATTGGTCGGTTTTT
This sequence comes from Acutalibacteraceae bacterium, assembly GCA_045121655.1. Lineage (GTDB taxonomy): Bacteria > Bacillota > Clostridia > Oscillospirales > Acutalibacteraceae > UBA6857. Next base: position 14,332 of record JBGVGM010000150.1, read on the forward strand.
GACCTGAGTGTGGATTTTGCCCACGTATGAGCCGAGAATACCCAGAGAGAGAAGAATAACTGCTCCCACAAAGAAAACTGCTGCACAGGTAAATGCACCGAATATAAGCACTATAAGTGCAACAACAGCTAAAATCAGTGAGAAGTAAAACGGCAGTTTAAGCGGCATGTCAGTATACGCCATCATTCCATCCATGCCGTATTTCAGAAGCTTTCTGAAATTCCACTTGGTTTCTCCTGCTTCTCTTTCCTTTACTTCATAGGGAATCGAAACAGTGTTGTAGCCCACCCAGGAGAAAATGCCCTTTGAAAAACGGTGGTATTCTGAAAGGGAAAGAATCGTTTCAACAACGCATCTTCTCATTGTACGGAAGTCGCTTGCGTTTTCAACGAAAGGCACATCTGTAACCTTGTTGATGAATTGGTAAAAGCTCTCTTTACAAAGGGTGATGAACTTACCTTCCTTGCGCTTTTCCTGAAAGGCTGCAACCATGTGGGTGTCTTCGTCTTTATCGAGAATTTTTGCCATTTCCACAACGTATTTTACATCCTGCTGAAGGTCAGCGTCAATTATTGTAACATAGTCGCCCTTTGCTTCAGACAGACCTGCGTACATAGCAGCCTCTTTGCCGAAGTTACGTGAAAAGCTGACAACTGTTATTTTTGTGTCCCTGTTTTCCTCAAAAAGTTTTTTCAGCTTTTTCTCTGTTTTGTCATAACTTCCATCGTTTACAAAAACAATTTCATAGGAATCTGTATAGCTTTTAAGCCCGTTTTTAACATGGGAAAAGAAATTTTCTACGTTTCCCTCCTCATTATAGCAAGGCACTACAAGGCTGAGTTTAACTGACAAATCATTCACCTCTTTTGTAAATTCACGTTGCAGTTTAGTTTCTATAGTTTATTTGCCGTCCCTTTCTCTTATTACAAAACGTGTAGGTGTACCCTCAAGTCCGAAAACCTCACGTATCTGATTCTCAATATAACGCTGATAGCTGTAATGGAAAAGCTCCTTACTGTTTACAAAGCAAACAAACGTAGGCGGTCTTGTTGATGCCTGAGTTATATAGTAAATCTTAAGTCGCTTACCCTTGTCCGTAGGCGGCTGAACTCTTGCTGTTGCGGCAGCAAGAACATCGTTAAGCTTACCTGTTGAAATTCTTGTTGCGTTCTGCTCGTCAACAAACTTGATAAGCTCAAAAAGTCTGTCGATTCTCTGACCTGTTTTTGCAGAGATAAAGATAATGGGTGCATAGGACATAAAGGAGAAGTCGTTCATAAGCTTCTTTCTGTATGCGTCCATTGTTTTGCCGTCTTTTTCAAGTGCGTCCCACTTGTTTACAGCAATAATACAAGCCTTACCCATTTCGTGAGCAATACCTGCAACCTTTGAGTCCTGCTCTGTGAAGCCTTCAACTGCATCAATCATAATTATGCACACGTTGGCTCTTTCAACAGCCATTTTTGCTCTGATTACAGAATATTTTTCAATCTGGTCCTCTACCTTGCTTTTTCTGCGAAGACCTGCAGTATCAATAAATACAAAGTCGCCGAATTCATTGGTAATATAGGTGTCTGTTGCGTCTCTTGTTGTACCTGCAATATCAGAAACGATTGCTCTTTCCTGACCTGAAATACGGTTAATAAGAGAAGATTTACCTACGTTGGGCTTACCGATAACGGCAACACTGATAAGGTTATCATCAGTTTCTTCCTCAAGGTCTTCGGGAAGATATTTAAGCACTTCGTCAAGAAGGTCGCCTGTACCGTGACCGTGCACTGAGGAAACTGCAATAGGCTCACCTAAGCCCAGGTTGTAGAATTCGTAGTACTCAAGAGGAGTTTCGCCTACCTTGTCGCACTTGTTTACGCAAAGGATAATCGGCTTGCCTGACTTCTGAAGCATAGCGGCAACCTCTTCGTCAGTTGCAACAACGCCGCTTTTAAGGTCGGTTACAAGTATAATTACATCAGCACTGTCAATTGCAAGCTGAGCCTGTCTTGACATCTGCTTTAAGATAATATCGTCTGATTTGGGCTCGATACCACCTGTATCGATTAAAAGGAAGTGCTTTGAAAGCCACTCGCAGTCGCCGTAAATTCTGTCACGTGTAACACCCGGGGTGTCATCAACGATTGACAGACGCTGGCCGATAAGCTTATTAAAAAGAGTGGATTTGCCAACATTAGGTCTTCCTACAATTGCAACAATCGGTCTTGCCATTGTTCTCCCTCCGTTTATGCAAAAATTTTATCTAAAAGGTCGTAGCCGTCTGCAGAGAAGGTTACATCAACTGCTACACCGAGAGCTTCCTCTGTGTCCTCAACGCTCACGTTGTCAAGGAAAAGATCGCCCTCACTTCTCAGCATTACATCAGGGATAATCAGCTTTTCAAAAAGCTCTTTTCCCTTAAGCTGATTTATTAAATCCTTTCCTGTCACAAGACCTGCTACAGTTACACTGTGACCGAAAAAGTCATTTTCAATTTTATAAACATTGATTTTTGTATTGGGGTATTTCTTTGTCACTTCATCACAAAGCTCTTTTATAAGAGGAAAGGCTGCTTCACCCGTAGCAACGGAGAGCTTTCTTTCTTCGTCAGCCTCTTCCATATCATAAAGTCCCGACATAAATTCATCCTTAAAGGATGTCCACATTCCAACACCGTTTTCCAGCTGACAGTAGTTTTCATAGTAATCGGCATTTGGAAGCTCTCTTTCAGCCTTGAGATAAAACTCATCGGCAGTATAGCAAAGCCTTGTGCCGTGCTTTTCCTTGAAGCTGTCACCGAAAGAAGTGATAATGTCGATAACCTCTGAAGCAGTTTCCTTTGTGTATTCAGGCATTTCGAAAAGGCCCTCACGGTGCTTTGTAACACCTACGGGTACTGCTGCTATACTCTGCACACCGGGATAAAGCTCAGACAGTTTCTGAAGGCTGTATTTCAGCTCTTTGCCGTCATTGATTCCCGGGCAAAGCACAAGCTGAGTATTGATTTCAATTCCGTTTTCAGCAAGGTGCTTTATTATATCAAGGCACTCCCCTGCATTTTTGTTTTTCATCATTTCCACACGCAAATCCTTGTTCATTGTATGAACAGAGATATTTACAGGGCTGATGTGCATTTCAATGATTCTCTCAACATCACGCTCGGAAAGGTTGGTGAGAGTGATATAATTTCCGAAAAGGAAGCCTAAACGTGAATCGTCGTCCTTGAAGTAAATGCTTTCACGCATACCTTCAGGATTCTGGTCAATAAAGCAGAAAATACACTTGTTCTTACAGCGCTTTTCCTTGTCCATAAGGTAGGTTTCAAACTCAAGTCCCAGGTCGTCGTACTCGTCCTTTTTAACAAGAACGCTCTTCACACTACCCTTACGCTCATATTCAATTGTAAGACGGCTTTCTTGGGTATAAAACTGATAGTCGAGAAAGTCGTTTATCTCGTGTGAATTCACCTTTAAAAGCAGATCTCCGCCTTTTAAACCGGCTTTATCTGCAGGTGATTTTTTTATTACAGACTTGATTTCTACCATAAATTACTCCTTATGATAAGTGAAACGGATATTGCGAAAATTATCAACGCAGTTACAGAAAACATCCGCATTAAAATAAAAAGGTGGGAAAGCTCCGCTTCACCACCTCTAAAAGTTCCAAAGGCTTAGTCTTCGTCCTTAACAACTACCTGCTTGCCCTTATAGTAGCCGCATTCAGCACAAACCTTATGGGGTACAGTGTATGCACCGCACTGCTTACATCTAACGAGTGTCGGAGCGTCAAGCTTCCACACGTTTGAACGTCTCTTGTCTCTTCTTGCCTTTGATACTCTTCTCTTTGGTACTGCCATCTCCCAGCACCTCCTTATTTGAAATTATTAATTAACATTTTATTGTCCTGCTTAATCAAAAAGTGCTTCCCATCTGGGATCAATAGGCTTTTTGCAGTTGCAGGAGCCTTCATTTAAGTTTGCACCGCACTCTGAGCAAAGGCCCTTGCAATCTTCCTTGCAAAGGAATTTACCCGGCAGAGCAAGATAAATGTCCTCTAAAGTAAGCTGTCTTACATCAAGCTTCATATCCTCAATAAGGATGTAGTCATCGTTGTCTTCGTGGTTGAGAGAAGCAACAAGACCGTGCTCAATATCAACTGTGAATTCAGGTCTGATATCCTCTGCACAGCGGTCACAAGCGACCTCTATGGAAAAATCAGCCTTTGCTTTAATTGTAACAATCCCCGCTGTGTTTCTGATTTCGCCTTTCAGAATGACAGGTGTTGTGAATGGAAACACACCGCCGAGTTCTTCGGCTGAAAAATCAAATTCATAGTCGAGAGGAAGGCTTTCCACGCCTCCGCCCAGCAAAGCTTCAAGTTGAATAAACATAACTCACCTCATGCAGTAATCACCCGGGAAATTAAGGCATAATTCACCCAAGCGTTACTTAACGAATAACATTATATAGATATCGGGCTGATTTGTCAATAATAAATTACAAAATAACTTTAAAATTTTCCTTATTTCGGCTTATTTTGTGCTGAACTTGTACGCCTTTGTAGCGTTACCTGAAAGAACGGTTTTACCGTTTTCAATTACAACAGGCTTTATTTTGTAATAATACTTCGTACCTGATTTAAGATTTTTCACTTTATAAGTTGTTGTGTCGGTTGTTGCAATCTTCTTGTAACTGTCCGTTGAGGAATTGTAACGGTAAACATAATAGTTGGTAGCTCCCGTTGACTTTGACCATTTAAGAGTCTGGGTTGTGGTTGTAGAAGCAGAGAGCTTTACGTTTGCAATATCCTTTGGCAGTGTTCTGAAGCTTACCGTAGTAAGTGAGGAAGAAAGCGTACCTGCATCAGACTTGATAAAGGCTCTTACTCTCACCTTATGGCTTTTTGCGTAGCCGAGGGAGCTGAGAGTGTAAGAGGTACCCGTAAGCTTTTTCTTTTCAACGTACTTTTTCTTCCCCGAATCGTAAAGGTAAACCTTGTAGTAGCTTGCGTTTTTAACCTTGCTCCACTTCAGCGCAACCGCATTGGGTTTTGCGGTAGCCTTGAGTGTTTTTACCTTTGCGGGCTTGGTTGAAACTGAAAAGCCTTCGCTTTTTTCGCTCTCATAATCCTTTGAAGCAATTTCATAAACCGCCGAAACAGCATACTCCTTAAGGTAAGATTCGCCTAAAAGCTCAAAGGTGTATTTTGTCTTTGTGGTTGAAGCAACCTTTTTATAGTTTTTTCCGCTGATCTCGTAGATATTGTACTTATAAGCATCGCTGACACCTTCCCATGAAAGAACATAAGAATCATCAGTTATATCAGAGGCAGTAATTTTTCCGCTGAACGCCGGGATTTCACTTTTCACTGAAACAGGTGCAGAAAGTATACTCTGATTATCTTTCCCATCGTCTGTAACACCTATTGCTCTCAGCTTATAAAGATATTCCTTTTCGGGAACAAGATATTTAAGCTGCAGTGAATTTCCGCTTACATTTTTATAGTGTACATAATCCTTTTCAGTTTCATCGTAGCGGTAAATATCATAGGACTTTGCCACAGGATTCTTGTCCCAGCTGATAGTAGCCGTAGTGATGTCCGTAAGGGTGGATTTAATATTTTCGGGAAGGCAGAGCTTTGTTGTGAAGCTGAGGCTTACATCTTCACCCTTCTGCGATGTCTTTTCGGTCTTTGCAACTGACACTACATAGAAGGTATAAGCGGTATTCTGACTGAGACCTTCAGCAGTTATCTGTGTTTCGTTAAAGGTGCCGAAAAGCTGTTTTTCACCTGAGCCGACCTTGATATACACCTCGTATTCATCAGCGTCATCAGCAGCCTTCCAGCTGAAAATTGCACTCTCGGCAAGGATGGAAACCTTATTGAGACCGGTAACTTTTTTAGGCTTTGTTACAGCATCAACGACATCACTGTAATCGGAATAAAGCTTTTTGCCGTCCTTTGTGATGTAGGCTCTGATTTTATAGCTCTTTTCAGCTCCCGGCTTCAGAGAATTAACGTCATATTTTGTACCGGTAATACTCTGAATAAGAACCATACCTGCATTGGTTACCGAATAGATTTCGTAGCCGTCTGCATTTTTTACACTATCCCATGAAAGAGTGTAGCTGCTTTCGGTAACAGCCGAAACCTTTAAATTAAGGGGTGTTGCAGGCTTTTCCTTTGCTGAAAGCTTATCGGAAAGAGCACTGTATACATTTTTGCCGTCAAAGCTGATATAAGCTTTGATACAGTATGTACCAACTGAGGTATATTTCTCCGGCACGGTGTAGTTGGTTTTACCTTTGACCGTAGCCATTCTTGTGTATTCGTCCTTTTCACTGTCGTAGCAGTAAACGGCATAACCCGTTGAAGTAACTGCATCCCAGTTAAGAACCAGTTCATCGTGTTCATTTACACTGTATTTAAGACCTGTTACCTTATCGGGAGGCACGGCAAATGATACGCTCTTGATACCGGAGCAGTTTGTTCCGTCTGTGCTTCGTGCCATAACCGTATATTTGCCTGCAGAGGTGAGAGATTTAAAGGTATAGCTCTCTTTATCCGTAGAAACGCTTTTGAGAAGGTTTCCGCCGTACTCGCAAAGAATCAGCTCTGTTGTATCCTCGCCCTTTGAAAAGGTGATTTTTGCCTTATTTGTGCCTGTTGACACGCTGAGATTCTCAACATTCAGAAGTGACGGTGATGAGCTCGCTTTATAAAGCACCTTGCTCATATTGCCTGTACTGTCATAAGCGACAAGGGTAGCTGTGCCTTCTTTGAGGAACTCTACGGTGTCTGAATCAATAACCTTGATAATGGTTTCATTAAGAGACATAAGTGAAAGATTATTGCCTGTTCCGCCGTTAATAAAACCTATATCGTACTTGCCGATTTCAGACTGAACCTTAGTTGTTATATTAACAAAACCTGCAGGCACGTATCCTGTGTAGCTTTTTGAATTATATGAGAATTTCACCTTATACCAATAAGGATAAGTAAGTATTGAGCCGTAGTAATTTGTATCCGTTTCAACGCAGTCGAGAATTGTTACCGATGTACCCGTACTGAGCTGAACACTGTAGCCTGAAGAGTCAAGAAGCTTTGCGTTGTAGGTTGACGGACCAGTTCTTACGTTGGTTCCGTTAACGCAGATTTTGCCCTTCTGACTTATTGAATCCACAGCGTATGCCTTTATGCCGTCGGTTTCGGGCATATTTTTAAATACGGGAATTGAGAACACATAATTATTGTCAAGAAGTCCGCTTTTTACGTAAGATGTATAGGTTGAGTAGCCCTGAGAAAGAGCACCCGTAAGATTGGTCATATACTGATGGGTATAAAGACCGTAATATGCGTCGGGATTTACGTTGAATCTCTGAAGGTATCCCGTAAACTGACCGTTTTTGATGTAGGTTTCAGCAAGAAATTCTGCACCGCCGTTAATTGATTTTACGGGGGTATTCCAAGGCCTTGAGTAGGTTGAGCCGCTGCTTGCCCACTTGAGGCCTCTTGCAATTGCTCCTGAGCCGTCTGTTGCACCGATATTGTAGAAATTATATATACCCGGATAGGTTGAATGCTTTCCGCTTACACTTGCCGAACCCTTTGTGCCAACCTCGTTGAGGATTTTTGAAGCGAGATAGCAGGGATTGATATTGTACTTCTCCCCTGCTTCATGTATAGCTTCAGCGTAGGTTTTACTGAGTGACTTTTTCTCTCCGTCGCTGTTATAGTAGGTTATCTTGGTTTCAGCCATAAACGAACCGCTGAGAACATTTTCAACAGCTTCAATTGTATGTCTTTCATCAAAAGCGAGAAGCTCAAACTGGAAGATATTTTCCTCAGTAAGGAAGTTTCTCGGATCCATAAAATATGAAACTGCAAGGTTGCTCGCTGCAACAAATCCACCGTCCCACTGCTTGAACACACCCGTTGACTGATTATAGTCGTAAGAGGATGTGCTTTTAAAAATATCGCTTGTAACACTTCCTGCAGCAACAAGAGATTTTTTATCGTTCTTATTTCCCGTGGGCTTGCTTATTTCACCGTTTAAAACCTCCTGCCAGGTAAGTCCTGTAACCATAGGCACAAAGCTCCATTCGGGATACTTCTCGTGAAGCTCACGGAGATAGGGCTTATAGCTTTCGGGGAAATCCTCAATCTGCGATTCAAAGGCACTGTCAGCACCCATAACAGAAAAAGACACGGCAACACTGAGAAGAGCTGCAGCCAGCAGCACAAGCCACTTTTTAATCCTCACTTTTTTCACGGTTAACCACGTCCTTTAATTTAATATTTTATTTCAGAAATGAAGCACCTTTAAGTAATTCAAGGATATTTCTCTTTGCCGGAGCCTCAGCTTCAATTGCTTTTTCTTCTTCGGCCTCTTCGCTTTTTTGGAACATAAAGTCGCATGCCTGAGAAAGTATGTCAGCAACCTTATCGGCTTTGATTTCTGTTTCTTCAGCCTTTGCTTCTTCAGCGAAAACCTCAACAGTCACTTCACCGTTTCCTGCTTCAACACCAAGCTTTGCATAAATTTCAGCTTCAAGCTCTGCCATAAACTGTTCTGCGTCGAAATCCTCCTCTGCTTCATCTTCACTGTTTTCAACTACAACAGAAATGCTGTTCTGAGCAATTCTGTCCATAAAATCACGAAGGCTTGTGCAAAGGTCATCAGCAACCTTTTTAAGCTCGTTTGTTGCAGCGTTGATTTCAATTACGGTAAGGCTGTCGCCTGAATTTTCCTTTTCAGCCTCTTCACCGTTTTCAGTTTTTGCGCTTTCAATAAGCTCCGCGTTCGCCTTTGAAAGGTCTGCATTCACCTTTTCGAGTGCTGCCTTTTCGCTTTCAAGCTTTTCAATTTTTTCCTTGAGCTCCTCCATATTTTTTTCAGCTGAAACTTTATACTCGTGAAGCTCGTTTCTTGTCTTTTCAATACAGTCTACTACGTCCTTGGGATTAAAACCGCCAAAAGCCTTTTTTCTTAATGTTCCGAATTGGTTTTCCATTTTATTCACAACCTTTAAGTTTTTTCATTTACGGTAAAGCCGTATAATTGTTTTAATTTTACCATAAAAGGCACTATGATTTCAACTGTATTGAAAAAATTCGTAAATTGTGTATAATAACATTATACATTTCTTTGTGAAAGGCAGGTGAAAATACCTTTATGGTTTTATCCGAGGAAATCATTACCGTTATGAATACTCTTAAAAACAGCGGCTATGAGGTATATCTTGTAGGCGGTTTTGTGCGTGATTCCATAATGAAAAAGAGCGCTGACGATGCTGACTTTGCAACAAACGCTTCACCTGAGGAAATGCTGAAGGTTTTCAAGGATTTCCGCACCCTCACAACGGGAATAAAGCACGGTACGGTTACTGTTATAATCAACCACAAGCCCTTTGAAATCACCACTTATCGCACTGAAAAAGGCTACAGCGACTGCCGTCACCCTGACGAGGTAACTTTCACAACGGACATAAAAGACGATCTTTCAAGGCGGGATTTCACCGTAAACAGCATAGCTTACAGCCCCACTGCAGGCTTTGTTGATCCATTCTTCGGTAAAGAGGATATTCGAAAAAAGATAATCCGCTGTGTAGGCGACCCCGAAAAGCGTTTTTCAGAGGATTCATTGAGAATTCTCCGTGCCTTACGTTTTTCCTCGGTACTTTCATTCAGTATTGATACAGAAACAGAAAAAGCTAAGTTCAGCTGCAAAGAGCTTCTTAGCCACATTTCCAAAGAAAGAGTTTTCACTGAGCTTTCAAAAATGCTCTGCGGTGAAAATATAAGGGAGGTTCTCTCGAAATACAGTGAGATTCTTTCCGTTGTTCTTCCTGAAATCAAGGATATGAAAGGCTTTGAACAGCACAACTTTCACCACATTTACGATGTACTGAATCATACGGCAGTGGTTGTAGAAAGCGCACCTCCCCTGCTTCACCTTAGACTTGCAGCGCTTTTTCACGACTGCGGTAAGCCTGACTGCTTTTCTCTTGACGAAAACGGTGTTGGACACTTTTACTCTCACGCTTCAGTAAGTGCAAAAAAAGCTGAAGAAGCTCTTATTCGCCTTCGCTGCGACAACAAAACACGTGAAAAAGTCACCAAGCTCATTAAGCTTCACGATGCACCTATTGAAGAAAATGAAGTAACTGTAAGAAAAAAGCTTTCAAAATACGGCGAAGAGCTTTTCTTCGACCTTATTGAGCTTAAGCGTGCAGATACAAAAGGGCTTGCCCCCGAGTTTCACTCAAGAGAGTCTCATT
>JBGVGM010000151.1:0-6283 GCA_045121655.1 Acutalibacteraceae bacterium
AGAAGTGGTGTAATCGGATTCTTCCTCCCACTTGGAAGCAATTAGTCAGCGACTACGATGCCCATACTGCGAGCTGTGCCGGCGATCATACTCATAGCTGCTTCTACACTTGCAGCGTTGAGGTCGGGCATCTTCTGCTCAGCAATTTTTCTGACCTGTTCACTAGTGATTGTTGCGACCTTTGTCTTGTTAGGTACGCCTGAACCGCTTTCGATACCGCAAGCCTTCTTGATAAGAACTGCTGCGGGCGGTGTCTTAGTAACGAATGAGAATGTACGGTCAGCGTAAACTGTGATTACAACGGGGATAATAAGACCGATATCATTCTTTGTGCGCTCATTGAATTCCTTTGTGAAAGCCATGATGTTAACACCGTGCTGACCGAGAGCCGGACCAACAGGCGGTGCCGGAGTAGCCTTACCTGCAGGAATCTGAAGCTTGATTAAACCTACAACCTTTTGAGCCATTTTAATTGCACCTCCAAATTTATGTGGTTGATGGCGATTTGCACAAGATTTACAAATCTCCCACAGAGAGCCGAAGCTCCCTCGTCATAATAAACGGCAGAGCCGTGAATTATCAACGCATTGCTTAACTCAGATTTCGTTTACTTCAATCTGATTAAGACCGAGCTCAACAGGAGTTTCTCTGCCGAGCATTGATATCATAACAACTACTATTTCCTTTTCAATGTCAATAGAGTCAACGATACCGCTGTAGCCGTCGAAGGGGCCACTTAAAATACTTACGAAGTCGCCTACCTTATAGTTGACTTCAACTGATCTCTTTTCGATTCCGAGCTTAATAACTTCTTCATCTGAAAGAGGTACGGGCTTGCTTCCGGGACCAACAAATCCCGTTACGCCTCTTGTGTTTCTGATAACATACCAAGCTTCGTCTGTCATTGACAGCTCTTCGTCATCAAATTCACTCTTTTTCTTGTAAATGCAGGCAACCTTAACCATAACATAACCAGGGAAGAGTTTACGTTCGATTTCGCGAACCTTGTCGTCCTTGATTTCGGTTACGGTTTCAGTGGGGATTCTTACTTCAAAAATCTGATCCTGCATTTTACGGTTTTCAACAACCGTAATGATGTTTGAGGCTACCTTATTTTCGTAGCCTGAGTAGGTGTGTACTACAAACCATCTGGCATTGTCAGCCATTTCAACACCTCCAATTAACCGCCATAATTATTCTGTCTTTGCAGCAGTTGTTTCTTCAGCTGTAGTTTCCTCTGCATCAGCTTTAGCTGCGGTTGTTTCCTCAGTTTCCGCCTTTGCAGCAGTTGTTTCTTCAGCTTTTTCTTCCTCGCCTTCATGGTCGTGGTCATTATCATCAGCAACGGCAGAAGTTGTTGTTTCTGTTTCGCCGGTTGCAAGGGTCTTAAGTCCCTTAACACCTGCGGAAAGAGCTGAGTCGATACCGAGAACGATGATTGTTACGATAGCAACAACGAGGAGTACGATACCTGTGCTTTTAAGAACAGTCTGTGCATCGGGCCATACGATCTTCTTGCATTCACCTTTAAAGTCCTTGAAGAATTTCTTTGAACCCTTTTTTGCACGGGCGAAGAAGTTTGGCTTGTCGCTTTTGCCTGCGCCTTTTGCAGCTTTGGCAACTTTCTGTGCAGCTTTGGCTTCATCAGTTGTGGCCTTTTCAACCTTTGAATCCTGAACTGACTTCTTTTCTTTATCAGCCATTATTCTTTCCTCCCGTTAATTATTTGGTTTCTTTGTGGAGAGTGTGCTTCTTGCAGAATCTGCAGTACTTGTTCATCTCCAACCTATCAGGATTGTTCTTCTTGTTTTTCATTGTGTTGTAATTGCGCTGTTTGCACTCTGTGCAAGATAAAGTAATCTTTACTCTCATGAACGGCACCTCCATTATTGGAAATTTCGAAGTTTAAAAGCAGCAACAAGAACTGCATTCAAACCATTTAAGGCCTCCCTCTATTTCAGGGCACAAAAATAAAGCCCTCTGCAAGAGGTACAAGTAGTTTACCATACTTGCAAGCAATAGTCAAGGGCTTTATGAAAAAAATCTGTAATTTTTTGTAAATTATTTAATCTCAGTCATTTCCTTGATTCTGAGGGGTTCTTTCGGCTGTGCATACTCACCCATTGAGTTAAATGTTCTCTCAACACCGCAGAAAGCATCTACTACATCCATACCTTCAATAACCTTACCGAAAGCTGCATAGTCACCGTCAAGGAAGCTGCAGTCACCGTAGCAGATGAAGAACTGACTTGAAGCTGAGTTTTTGTTCATGCTTCTTGCCATTGAAATGACACCTTTCGAATGGCTGAGCTTGTTCTGAGTAAAACCGTTTGAAGCGAATTCACCCATAATAGTTTCGTCACTACCTCCGCAGCCTGTACCTTCAGGGTCACCGCCCTGAGCCATAAAGTTATCAACAACTCTGTGGAATGTAAGACCGTCGTAAAATTTACTGTTTACAAGCTTGAGGAAATTTGCAACAGTTGCAGGTGCAAATTCGGGGTAAAGCTCAATGGTGTACTCTCCCCCGTTTTCCATTGCTACTTTTACTTTGGGATTGGACATTTCGTTGTCTCCTTTTCAAAAAATTATACTATATTATTATAGGGATATTTTTTAGTGTGTCAAGATGTATATATATCATTTTTGTTTCTCTCTTAAATTCAAATATAAAATCGTATTCTTTCTTCAGGGTCACAACCATCAATCGAGATTATCTCAATATGATTCCATACTTCATTTAGAGATTTACCGCTAAAAACAGTTGCACTTGAAAAGTCGGAGTAATTATCATACTCGTACGCCTCTGAGCCGTCGGAAGCTAAGCCATACCAATAGACATCTTTTTCACTATCAGATTTGTCGGGCATTTTTCCCATCCAACAAGACTGATAATTAGGGTATCCGACAACTGTAAACTCAACTTCAATACAACTCTTGCTTTGTAAATTATACGAAAATAATTTTGTGATATCCTCAAAAGAAAGCATATAATCACCATCCTCTAACACAATTACCACAAAAAGACAATAACCGCAACCTTGTATCAAGATTACGGTTATTCTTTGGCGGAGAGTCAGGGATTCGAACCCTGGGTGAGTTTCCCCACACAGCATTTCGAGTGCTGCACCTTCGACCACTCGGACAACTCTCCGTAACTCTGCATATTTTAGCAGAAGTGTCTCAGTTTGTCAACACTTTTGACTTGTATTATTCTTCAACTTCAGCTACCATATCAAAATCATCAAATCCGATAACTTTGCACTTTACAATCTGACCTTGTGTCAGTTCTTCTTCGCTTGAAATAATAACACTTGTGTCAATTTCAGGTGCGTCCATATATGTTCTTCCCATATAAAGAAGATTATCTTCATCAAAATAATCCACTATTACGTCATACTCAGCACCGATTTTCTCCTTTTGCTTTTCCTCCATAATGAGCATCTGTTCGTTCATAATGATCTCAGCACGCTTATTCTTGACGTCAGTATCAATCTGATCTTTAAGCTTTGCCGCAGGTGTATCGTCCTCGGGTGAATAAGCAAAACAGCCCAGACGGTCAAATTTCGCCTTATTTATGAATTCACAAAGCTCGGTGAACTGTTCCTCAGTTTCACCGGGAAAGCCTGTAATAAAGGTCGTTCTGAGAACAAGACCGGGGATTTTTTCACGCATTTTACCGATAAGTGAAAGAAGGTATTCTCTGTCACCTTTTCTGTTCATTCTTTTCAGAACGTTACCGTTACAGTGCTGCAATGGTAAGTCAATATATTTGCAGACTTTATCCTCGTTTGCAATTACATCAATAAGCTCGTCGGTCATGCTTTCAGGATAACAATAGAGAAGTCTTATCCATTCTATTCCGTCAATCTTTGCAATTTCCGAAACAAGCTCATTTAGTTTCGGTTCACCGTAAATGTCAACGCCATACTTCGTTGTATCCTGTGCAACAACAATAAGTTCTTTAACTCCTTGTTTTGCTAGCTCTTCAGCCTCAAGAACAATGTTTTCCATACTTCTGCTTCTGAATTTACCTCTGATTTTAGGTATAGCACAATATGTGCAGTTGTTAGAACAGCCTTCAGCAATTTTCAGATAGGCATAATGTGAAGGTGTAGTCAGAACTCTGCCTCCCTCAAGCGGCAAATCATATTTTGAAGGAAATTCACACACCTTATTTCCTGAGAGAACACTCTTACAAATTTCAGCAATTTTGCTATTAGCACCGATACCAACACAAGCATCAACCTCAGGAATTTCTTTCATAATTTCTTCACGGTATCTTTCAGAAAGGCAACCTGTGACTACTACACCTTTGATGATACCATCTTTCTTTAGTTCACAAGCACCGAGAATGTTGTCTATCGCCTCTTCTTTGGCATCATTTATAAAGCCACAGGTGTTAATTATCACCAAATCGGCTTCTTCGGTATCACCTGTGATTTCAAAACCGGCTTCAATAAGTGCAGAAAGCATCATTTCAGCATCAACCTGGTTCTTGGGACAGCCAAGACCAATCATTGCAATTTTACTCATCAGTCACCTCATAAAATTCGTTTTCGTCAGCAATTTCTCTTAAAGCATCTCTGATTTCACCGTAGGAATAACCAAGACGCAAAAGAGCATTAACTGTTTTCTGAACACCCTTTTCAGTGTCTAGATATCTTAAATATTTCTTATTGATAATTTCAAGCAGTCTGCTTTCTGGAATGTCACTTTCTTCAAGAATATCAGAAACAAGTTCTCTGTCAACGCCTTTACGAAGGAGTTCATCTTTAATACGTCTTTTGCCATAGCCTTTGAGATTTACAAGCTCGCGAACATACAAACGTGCAAACCGTTCGTCGCTGAGATAGCCTTCTGAAATCAGTCTGCTACACACATTTTCTGCGAACTGAGTATAACCTTTTCTTCTGAGCTTCTCGGTTATCTCATTTACTGTATGTTCACGCCTCGAAAGGAGAGACACAGCGTAGTTGTACGCTCTTCTCTCCCCCGCTTTTTCAGTTATTCTGTTAAATTCTTCAGACGAAATGTCTGCATCTTCTTTGATATTCAGGGAGAAAAAATATCCTTCATCAACAGTAAAAACATATTCACCGTCAGCACTTACGTGGATTTTATCTCCCTTTCCTTTTTTATATGTTATTTTCATTAATCATCATCGTCAACGGCAATGTCGATTTTAGCTCTCACATTACCTCTTGATTTAACAGGAACAATTACCGGCTCTGCAGCATTTTCAGCCGTATCATCATCAGTACCTTTATTTGTGAGCTTTTTACGGATTTTGGACTCAATTTCATCACACAGGGCCTTTTCATTCTGAAGTAGGATTTTTACGTTGTCTCTGCCCTGACCGAGTCTTGTTTCACCGTAAGAGAACCAAGCACCGCTCTTGTTGATAATGTCAAACTTAACACCCAGATCAACAATTTCGCCTACTTTTGAAATACCGGTACCATACATAATATCAAATTCCGCATCTTTAAACGGAGGAGAAACCTTATTCTTGACAATCTTCGCTCTTGTTCTTGCACCGATAAATTCATTACCGGGTGCTTTGAGCTGCTCGGTTTTTCTTACATCAATACGAACCGATGAGTAGAACTTAAGTGCGCGTCCGCCTGTTGTAACCTCAGGATTGCCGTAGATTACGCCAACCTTTTCACGGAGCTGATTGATGAATATTACAAGAGTATTGCTCTTTGCAATAACGCCTGTAAGCTTTCTGAGCGCCTGAGACATAAGACGGGCATGAAGACCAACGTGGCTGTCGCCCATTTCGCCTTCAATTTCAGCTCTGGGGACAAGAGCTGCAACCGAGTCAACAACAATAATATCGAGAGCGCCCGAACGTGCAAGAGCTTCTGTAATGGAAAGTGCATCTTCACCGTTGTCAGGCTGGGAAACGAGAAGAGAATCAACGTCAACACCTATGCCTTTAGCATAAACGGGATCAAGAGCATGTTCAGCATCAATAAAAGCAGCTTCACCCCCTGCTTTCTGTGCCTGTGCAACACAGTGAAGCGCAAGAGTTGTCTTACCTGATGATTCAGGACCATAGATTTCAACGATTCTTCCCTTCGGAAGTCCGCCAATTCCTGTTGCAACGTCAAGACCGAGTGAGCCTGTGGAAATAGCTTCCACGTTCATTTCTGTGTTCTGACCGAGGCGCATTATAGCACCTTTGCCGTATTGCTTTTCAATCTGAGCGAGAGCAGCATTAAGAGCACTGTTTTTGTCAGCCATTATTATGTACCTCCATACCGTACAAATGTTC
>JBGVGM010000152.1:0-3729 GCA_045121655.1 Acutalibacteraceae bacterium
TCATTGACACTTTCTATTTTTATGTTTGTTATGATCTGATTCTTTAGTATCATTATGAGTTCCTCCTTGTAACTCATATATCATAACATTTGTACATTCTTATTTAATATTTATTGTACATATTTAAGTATAACTTTATAGCTTTTAGGCTCTACCCCGAAAATGGGAGCAGGTACGAATGTGCAGGACAGGCTCATAGCTATCCATAATCTCGACTGTCCGTGGCGACCTTCCGACCTTGAACAACGGCAAGGGCGTATTGAACGGCAAGGAAATATGTTTCCAGAGGTTGAGGTTTATCGCTATGTTACCGAGCAGACTTTTGATGCTTACCTCTATCAGTTAGTGGAGAGCAAGCAGAAATTTATCAGCCAGATAATGACGAGCAAAAGCCCTGTCCGTTCTGCTGAAGATGTGGACGAGGTTGCCCTGTCCTTTGCCGAGGTTAAAATGCTTGCCACGGGCGATGAGCGTTTCAAAGAAAAAATGGACTTGGATATACAGGTATCAAAGCTCCGTGTACTGAAACAAAGTTATCTTTCCGAGCATTACGACCTTGAGGACAGGATACTCAAATTCTATCCCCAGACCATAAAGGAGTATGAAGAACGCATTGCAGGCTATGAAAGCGATGCGGCTCTTGCCGAACAGAACAAACCGCAGGGCGAGGACAAATTCTGCCCGATGACCCTAAAAGGTGTGACCTACACCGAAAAGGCAGCCGCAGGCGAAATGCTCCTTGCAATCTGTAAGGAATATCCGCTGTCCGCACCTACCGAAATCGGCAGTTACCGAGGTTTCAGAATGGAGATTTATTATGATACAGTCAATGCCCATTACTGCCTAAACCTTTGCGGTAAGGCAAAGCATAAGGTTGAATTGGGTACGGATGCACTCGGTAATCTGACCCGAATTGAGAACGAAATCGCAAAGCCCCCTGTAAAATTGGAAGTGGCAAAGACCAAACGGGCGGAAACAATCGAACAGCTCCGCAACGCAAAGGTGGAGGTTGAAAAGCCTTTTGCCTTTGAAGATGAGCTGAGAGAAAAATCGGAAAGGCTGAACGCTCTTAACATCGAGCTTAATCTAAATGAGAAAGACCGTTCCGTTATGGATACCGAGCCAGACCAGAGCGAGGAACTTCCCGAAAGAAAATGTGCAAATCGTGAGAGATAATGCTGTTTGCATATTTGTAAAGCCTAATTTTGGGCAGTATAATAGATGCAACAAGTTATGATATCGGAGGTGAACGATGTGCTTGATAATTTCAAATTTGAAACCTTTGTCGATATGCACAGCAATATTTTCGAGGAGTATCTAAGCTCTGTTATAGCCAAACTGC
Source organism: Acutalibacteraceae bacterium (assembly GCA_045121655.1). Lineage (GTDB taxonomy): Bacteria > Bacillota > Clostridia > Oscillospirales > Acutalibacteraceae > UBA6857. Next base: position 1,343 of record JBGVGM010000152.1, read on the forward strand.
GTGAAACAAATCCCGAATACCGTTCCATAGAAGAAAAGATTGACAGCCTTTACAGGCAGTATCCGAAAGTTATGGCGGTGTTCGATGCGGAAAAGTCTGGCGACTTATCCGAGCAGGAATGTACGGCTCTCATAGAGATTTTGGAGCTTCGGAATAAGCTCTGCGATATGCAACAGGAAGCAGTCTATTTCAGAGGGTGCTATGACAGCGTGGGCTACCTCAGAAAAGCAGGAATTTTATAACCGTAATTGGCGGCATTGGCGTAAAGCTGATGCCGCTTTTACATAGCCGCAGAGGTAGAAAATTTCATAGATATGTGGTATTATTTTGTTGACAGAAAGGTGGTGGAATTGTGTATATAGATACGCATACAAAAGAAACAATGGAAAATTCTATCTGCTCATATCTTTGTGTTACACCTAAAGATTTGTATGACCTGTTTGAGTTTGCAGGGAGTGAAGCTCAACAGGATAAATTCATTGACGGGGATAAATTGAATAACATATTTAATTCTTTTATAAAGGCTCATCTACCAAGCACAGCAATAGATGAAATCCTGTTTTTCCATTTGAGTAGGAGATTGAATACTGAGAAAGATAGTAGTCTGGGAAATAATCTATTCGATTTATTGTCAACGAAAAATGCTATGACACTTTTTCTAAAAGAACACGATGTAGAATTTGAAGTTTGTGACAAGCATTTGAATTTATTATACAAAGGAAAAGAAGTATCACTTGAAGATACAAACCGAGAACATATTCCATATTTGCGGTGGCGTTTAGGTCATAATGAAAGAAGAATAGACTTCTGTTTTAATGGCTTTTTGCTTAAAGATTTATTGTATCGAAACCATTATGCGAGAGAGTTATATGATGTACCAGAATTTATAGGTGTATTAGCAACATTCTTGAAGCGTAGAGATATTGGAACAGATTACTTTGAAAACAGCAAATATTATTGCTTTGAATATTGTGTTCCATTAGAAAAAATTATGTTTGATGACGATGAAAAATTAGATATTAAAGAAAAAGAGATTTATCTGCTTAATCAAATCTTGAACAGGTTATATGAATATTACACATCGGATATTAGATATATGTTTGACCACGATAATCCAATAATCAGATTAACAGATAGCGATACAATGGACGAAAAATATTTTATTACGAAAGAAAAAATAACTTGGGATATGCTTGGATAACTAAATAATTACATAGCCGAGTGGTTTTCACTTAACGAAAATCACTCGGCTATTTCTATTTCTGGAGGTGGTTTTATTGAATGAGAATTAGCAGACCCTATGTGCAGCTTGACCCTGCCGTGATAGAGCAGGCACGGCAAATGGACTTACTTTCTTACCTTAGAGCCTACGAGCCGAGTAATCTGGTGCGTGTCGGAGGTAATGTTTACTGTACCAGAGAACACGACAGCTTAAAGATTTCTAACGGCAAATGGTATTGGTGGTCGAGAGGTATCGGCGGTGTTTCCGCCCTTGATTATCTTATCAAGGTCAAGGACTATGGCTTTGTGGAAGCAGTCGAAGCCCTCACAGGCTTATCAGCGGAATGGATACCGCCGCCCCAAACGCCTAAGAAAGATGAGCCGAAAGTCCTGCTCCTGCCGCCGAAGAATAAGGACTGTAACCGAGTGATACAGTACCTTTTCGGGCGTGGAATTGACTATCAGCTCATACAGGATTGTGTTGCGGACGGTACGATTTATGAAAGTGCCGACTACCACAACGCCGTTTTTATTGGCAAGGATAAAAGTGGAACGCCTAAGTATGCCGCCCTGCGTAGCACACTCGGAAGCACTTTTAAGCAGGACGCATCTGGAAGCGACAAGCGGTATTCATTCCGATTGCTGACAAAAGAGCCGAAAGACACCGTGCATCTGTTTGAAGCAGCCATTGATTTACTGTCCTATGCGACCTACCTTAAATGTGAGGGCAAGGACTATCGGAAAGAAAATCTGCTTTCCCTGTCGGGTGTGTATCAGCCCAAAAAGGAGTTAAGTGAGAGCAAAGTTCCCATTGCTCTATCCACTTATCTCAAAGAAAATCCACAAATAAAGACCGTTGTTCTGCATCTGGATAACGACAAAACAGGTCGGTTATGCACCGCCGCTTTGAAAGAATTGTTGCAGAATGAATATGAAATCGTTGATGACCCGCCGCCTGTCGGTAAGGACTTCAACGATTTTTTATTGTCTTATCTGGGGATTTCAAGACCAAATCCTGCCCGTGAAAGCAATTTGGTAAATAGTCAAGAAGTATTTTGAAATGATTTTCAGAAAAAAGGGTAACTTTAATAGACCTACGGCTTATTTCTCAAAAAAGACGTAAGTTAAGAATTCGATATGGATTACCTACTCTTTTCCGGAGAGTA
>JBGVGM010000153.1:0-20812 GCA_045121655.1 Acutalibacteraceae bacterium
AATGTTCGTTTGAGTGTATTATATACCATTATCACTTAAATTGCAACTGTTTTTTCGAAAAAATATTAATATATTTTTGTTTCTAAAAAATATATTAATTAAACAAAAGAAAAAAGGATCCTCCTTCAGGAAGATCCGTCAATAACCAAGTTCTTATGATCAGATAGCGCGTGTAACCTTACCTGAGCGTAAGCAGCGAGTGCAAGCGTGTACTCTCTTGGGTGAGCCGTCAACGATAGCCTTAACACGCTTTACGTTTGGTTTCCATGTTCTGTTTGAACGTCTGTGTGAGTGAGAAACTTTGATGCCGAAGGAAACATCCTTACCGCAAAAATCACATTTTGCCATGTACCGCACCTCCTTAAATTAAATAGAACTACATAAGCAGACAATATAATAGCAGAAAGCGAAAGAAAAAGCAAGTGTTTTTTCAAAAAAAGTTGAAAAACTTATTAAATTATATTTACCTTTGCTTCTTCTCTCGGCGGAATTCTCATATAGTCAACGTCAGGATATCCGATAACAAGGCAAGTTACGGGAGAATGCCCCTCCGGTGTATTCAGTTTCTTCTGAATTCTTTTGGAAAGTTTTGCAGCGGCCACAAAGAAACCGCTGTAAAGCACACCCAAGCCTAATGATTCAGCCATAAGTTCCATATAAGACGATGCAAGGCAAGGCGAAGTTTTACCCTTGCCGTTCACGACAATTACCAATGGAGCCTTCTTGAAAAAGAAATTATCGTCAATTGTTGTATTTTTTATATAACTTACTAAAGAGCCGCCAATTTTCTGTGCGCTTCTGAAAAGCTTAACCGCTTCTGATTCAATAACATCCAAATCATTTTTAATTACCGTGAACGAAAAGTCCTGAGCATTGGTGCCTGTAGGACAATATCTGCCGGCCTCAATGATCCTTTCAATTATGTCATTACTTATTTTTTCATCTTTAAACTGACGGATTGAACGTCTGCTTTTCATAGCATGCAGCAGCGTTTCACTGTCAATCTCATTCATAGAAATCGGTTTTTCCTCTATAATGTCACCGTATTTTGAAAGTGTGACAGCACCAACAGGACAGATAGCATAACAATGTCCGCACTGAATACATCTCTCATACATAAACTGAGCCTTGCCGTCAACAAGTTTAATTTTTTCGGATACACAGTCAGCAACACACTTCCCGCATCCTATGCATACATTTCTGTTAATATGAACAGTTTTCATAGTCGATTCCTTTCAGTAACTCTTTATACTGCAACTATTATATACACTAACTATATATCTTTCAATAGAAAAAAATTAATAATAATTAAAGTTAATTAAGAAATAGAAAAAGAGGATCAGAACGCGATCCTCTTTATACTACATCAATCATTATTACTATCAATAAACTTTTTTATAAACTCTATGAAAGCTTTAAAGAAACGTATAAACACCTTAAAGAAAGGTTCTTCTTTATTTACAGCTTCCTCATGGAAAGGTTCCACTGCTTTAAGTTCGTTTGAACCGTCAAAACGAGCATACTGAGCGTATTCACCACCACTTACTGTTGCATCGTGATTCATAACTTCAATTGCAAGGTTATTAATTGCTGCCGGGAAAGTATCATGATACATATCCTTAACAAAATATGATGTTTCAGGGAAAAGACAGGTTGAAGCATCGATCATTCTGTCCGGTGAAAGGTACTTCGTATCCTTAAGTGATTTTATGTAACTTTCAGAGAGAACACCGTCGTGCTCAGCACAAGTAGCTCCGAAAGACTGTCTTTTTACTGATGTAATACCGTCTGATAGATTAACTGCATTTTTATATACAGGCATTTCAGGGAAGTTATACTTGGATATCATATAAAAATCTATTCCCTGTTCACTTTGGCTTTCAAGTGTTTCTATAGTTTTCAGCTGCACCTTATTCCTGTAATCGTCACATTTCTGGATAAAGCCGGCATACTCATCTTCAATGCCTTCAAAAATAAGAGCTTTTGCATCTTCGTAATACTCAACCGGGACCATTGACCAATATGACGGCCAACCGCCAAATGTATCAAGAAGTGCTAACGGAATAACATCTTTTTTTACCTTCTGAATGAAAAGCTCCAACGCCTCGCCAGTAAGACCGAGAACTTTTGTATAATTAAGAAGTTCAACGGTTGCTGTTATGAAACTCCTTGTAGTTTCGTCTTCGATAATATCGTCGTTTTCCATAAAATAATTTACAAAGTTGGTGACTGCCTGGTCATCAAGCTCAATTCTGCCGCTAAAAAAAGCACCGATACCGTCAATACCTTCAACAGAAGAAGAAAGATATGCTACATCATCTACATGCTCGACTGCATGTTCGGGGTAAAGGGCAAGGTAAGCCTGAACAACATTCGCTCCGTAGCATCTACCTATGATATTAACCTTACTTTCACCGGTAACTCCCTTCACTTCTTCAACGTACATTTTAAGATATTCAGCAGTATCAAGCGGAGAAAGACGCCAATCGTACCAGAGACGATAATCGTATCCGCCATAACCCGAGGTTTTCACAGGAAGTGAGTAGTTATATGGATGCTCAGGGTAGCTTCCGTCGCTGGCTTCACCGTTTTTGTCAAGATTGAGACCACCAAACACTTTGACTAAAGCATCATGAAATTCCTGAGCCCACTCATCATAATCATTGGTAATTACACCTTTTGCAAGTTTTTCAAGACAAGGCTTAAGTGCATCTTTAAGTACCTGTCCGCCATCAACATCATTAGGGAAAAGTAAGGAACCGTCAGCTGCATAAATATGGTTAACTCTAGCACCCGTTACATAAATGGTGGGATGTTCATCATAACCTGCAGCAAAAGAAGGAATGCACATTGAGAAAATCATTACTGCTGCAAGCAGAACAGATATAAACCTTTTCATAAATTTACCTCCCAGTACTTTTGTAGGCTAATTATATATCATTTCAAATTGGAGTTCAATAACAATTCAAACTTGTTTAATTTTATTTTAATATTTCAACATAAGTATTGAGTTCACATTACTGGCTAACCTATGCGTCTATGTAAATTACACACAAAAAAATAAAAGAGACTGCTCTTTCAAGCAATCTCTTTAACTGGTGCGAGTGTTCATAAGGGATTATTTTTCATTCCTTATTTTTATAATATCGGCTTATGCTTCTTCAGTACTCGGCTTTGATTTTTTATTTTTTTTAGACAACACATCTGAAAGATCTTTTAAGGAATTACATAAATTTATGCCACCAATAGAAATGAGCAATAATCCGCCAATTTCGTATATCGCATTATCTATTGATCTTGTACTCGCTTTTACTTGTTCAACCTCTTCAAAAATTTCTGTATAAAAATCAGCTCCGAATTTAGTACCACTTGCTATGAAAAACTCATCGGCATTTAAATATGTGCTTATTCCCATAATGATAATAGCCATACTTACAATAATTCCTGCTATACAAACAAATTTCTTCATATTCATAATCAATATTTTACCTCACTGCCATCAATATTAATGTATTTTAAGGTTACATCCGTGTCTAATTCCAAACTTTCAAACATTGGAGCTATTAATGCTTTCAATGTAGCCATGATAACTGATATTTCTTCTTTTTTGCTGTCAGCATTTTTTAATGTAACATCCAAAACCATATCAAAATACTCGGACTTAAAATCTGGATTGTTTAGAAGTACAGATTTGTAATATTCAACATCAGCGCAAACAGATATATTATAAGTATCTGTAGTTTCATCATAAAGTGAAGTTATACTATAAAATTGGTTTTCCTGATTTTCTCTGGCCACCGTGGCATCAGCGGCGCCTAGTGCATTTTTCATATTTTGTTCTTTTGAAGCTCCGCATGCTGTAAAAGATAAAAACACAAGAACAACTAACAATAATGATAATACTTTTTTCATATTTTTATACCTTTCTCTTTTGGATTTTGCGAATAAATAATAAATTTGTAATATCCTCCTTTCAAATGACTGCACCAAATTATCTCCGCAAATAAAAAAGTGCGCCTACCGAAGCAAACGCACCAAAAACGCAAACTCCGATAGTCGCCAAACTAATCATTGCAAAATGGTATAACCTCACAAGCAAAGCGGAATTTGCATTTTATCAAATTCATTCTTTACTTGCGAGTAAAAAGATATATTTTTTCTATAAAACAAGAAAATTATACCTAATTTGCAATATTCGATTAGTTTGGCATGATTAGTATATCACAATAGTCTGCAATATTTCAATACTTTTATAAAAAATCCCACTTGACATCTTTGCAGTTAGAAAAACTGAAAGTGTCATAGTGGGTTATATACTTTGATATAAAATATAAAAAAATTGAGTATTCACAGGTCAAATCCCTTATGAATACTCAATATGGTCCGAGTGACAGGACTTGAACCTGCGGCCTCTTGACCCCCAGTCAAGCGCGCTACCAAGCTGCGCCACACCCGGATGTGTCTTAACGACTTGCCTATTATAGCATAATATGTGAATTTGTCAAGAGGTATTTTGAATTTTTTTAAGCTTTTTCCAAAAATATTTTATCTGAGCACAGGCACACCGTTGTTATCATACTTTACTTCTCTTATTCTTGCGTGTCTGCAAGGATCATAGAGTGACTCAGAGCAAAAAGTACCGCACTCACCTTTCAGATGGCTTTCAGGTCTTGCGTGATATATAAGCAAAAGTTTTCCGTTTTCGTCTGTAACAAAACTGTTGTGTCCGGGACCTGCTTCACCGATGAGGTCTTTTGTTTCAAGAACCGGCTCCGTTACCTTAGTCCAGCTGTCTTTATCCATAAGATTGCTGCAACTGTCTGCATAGAGCATTCCCATACAGTATTCAGCACCCGTTCCCGAAGCGGAAAAGAACACGTAGATTTTATCGTCGGTTTTCAGTACACTTGCACCTTCATTGACTTTGTGGTTAACTTTTTCCCAGTCATATTCAGGCTTTGTTAGAAGTATAGGTTCAGAAATAAGCACATTTGGTTTTTCAGGGTCAATTTCAGCCATAAACAGTGATGAATCCCCTAATATTTCAGCCCAGATAAGATAGTGCTTTCCTTTATGCTCAAAGTAGGTCATATCAAGCGAAAAACTGTTAAAAGAGACATCATCTCCTTCTTTAGCCTTTACTTTACCAAGTTCTGTCCAACAGTCATTAATAGGGTCGTTTCCCTCAAGACGCAGCATATAAGGCCGTATGTGCCACACATCATCACTGTTACCCGCAGCGAAAAAAATGTACCATCTGCCATTTATTTCGTGAATTTCTGGTGCCCAGATATGCTTTGACATTATTCCTTCACTATGTGCCTTCCAGATTATCTTTTCCTCAGCAGTTCTAAGTCCGTCAATAGTTCTGCTTCTTCTGAGAATGATTCTGTCATATCCGCTGTCAACATTAAGGTAAGCAGGATATGAAGCAGTGAAATAATAATAACCGTCACTACCTTTTGTTACATACGGATCTGCTCTTTCAGTAATGAATGGATTCTGATACATTGTATTCTCCTGTTTTCAACTGTTTTTTTATATTCTACAATTCTTTAATTTAACTGTCAAGAACTTTCTGTTGATTTAAGTAATCACCGCCGAGAAGAATCAGACTCAAAACGACTAGTCCTGCAGAAACCGACACAGAATGCGATGAAATACTGCTTACATCTGCTGTGCCTATAGAAAACGTTTCAAGAGCAACAGGAAAAATCTTGAGTAAAAAAGACGTTATAAAATAGCTGAGAAAAGCAAGTAAAAACCGCATCATGATATACTTACCGGCTTTAATATTAATATCCGAAGTTACAGTCAACACCTGAAAAGCTGTCGAAAGACCACCGAAGCTTATTAATGCCGCCAGAAAAGGAATTGAATATATGTTACTACACACCTCAACCCCGTTAGTAACCTCGAGTAAACCGACAATAAATCTGCGGACTTCATCGGAAACAGGCAACGTTGTGCATAGCTCGCTGAGGGCTGAAAAGAATATTGTAAAAGCACAGATAAAAAACATAGATACTGCCGCAGTTTTTATTGATGATGTCAATGATGCAGAAAAGCTTGTTTCAGTGTTATTAAAGGAATAGCTGATATCTGCAGTACTTTTTCTAAAGAACAAACTTGAACATACACCAAGCAGAAACGATGAAATAATTACACTAATATATATGATAATTCCGGCCTTACTACTTCTTAAAAGCGATACTCCCACGAATGACAGAACAAAATTTAAAGAAGGATTCACCGAGAAAAGCAGCATTCTCTCCCCTTCCTCACGGCTGATTATTCCATTTTTAAAAAGAGCAGTCACACATTCAGCGCCAACGGGATAACCGCCAAGACAAGACAGAATATAAGTCGGAAAAGACAGTGGCAAACCAAACAGCTTATCCGAAAGAAAAGAAAAAAACTTTTTACTTTTAAAAAGTAAACCCGACGCAACAAGAAACTCCGCTGCAACCATAAAAGGATATAGCGACGGTATAAGAACATTTACACATAGCTGATAACCTTTTCTTACTCCCTCTGAAGAAACCAAAGGAAATCTCAGCACAAGAAAAACAAAGGTAAAAAAGCAGTAAATAAACGGTATGTAGTATAGTATAAGATTTCGGTTTATTAATAAGTAATTTCTAAGCTTTTTCATTTGATTATCACCGTCTGCTTTTCTGTTAAATTCGCATTAAATAGGTCAGCTTCTCATAATATTATACTGATAGGAGTGAGAAAAAATGACAAAAGGTATAAAAGCAAAACTCAGCTCTATAGCGCCAACAGAACTCCCTGAACTCATTATGCCTCATATTGAGCTTTGTTCTGACAAAAGAGCTGTTGTTGAGGGATGCAGAGGCATTCTGAGCTACAGCAGCGAACATATCAGTCTAAACTGCAAAAATATGACCGTCTGCTTTAACGGAATGAATCTGAGTCTATGTGAGCTTTGTGAAGGGAAAATTACTGTAGCAGGTACGATTTCTGACATGAGCTTTCATCAGTGAGGTGCTTTATGAATCCTGTCCGACTTTTAAGATATATCAAAGGCTTTGTAAGCTTCACGGGAAAAGGAGGTTTCACGGAACGATTTATAAATCTGTGTTCCAAAAGAAAAATTCTTCTTTGGGATACCTCATATATTGACGGTGTTCTGCATGCTAAATGCTGTACATCTGACTATTTTAAGCTCAGGGAAATATCAAAAAAATCAGGTGTATCCATAAAGATTGATGAACGCTACGGATTTAAAGAGGACTTAAATAAACAGAAAAGCCGTGCAGGACTTCTTATCGGCTGTATATTTTTCATTACGTTTTTTTCATTGATGAGTAACTTTGTGTGGATTATCGATGTCAGCGGAAACGAGGGTCTTTCAAAGGAAGAGATTATTGTGATGGCAGAAAATGAAGGGCTTCATATAGGTACCTTTAAACCTTTTTTTAATGAAGTCAGCTCAGCTAACAGCATTTCAAAAAAGAGCAATGGCGTTTTATCATGGACAGCTATCAACATTAAAGGAAGCCACGCAGTAATTGAAGTCAGAGAGCAGAAGGAATCAATTAAAAATACACAGAAAAAAGTCCCCTGCAATATACTAAGTGACGTCGACGGTGTGGTTATTTCAGCAGAAATTTTTGAGGGCATTTCACACATACACCCTGGAGACGCAGTAAAAAAAGGCGACCTTCTGATTAGTGGTGTAATCGACAACGAAGATATGTCTACGCTTTTCGTTGAGGCAAAAGGAAAAATCAGCGCACACACTAAAAGAGAAGTTGGGATGAGCTTTACAAAAAACGCTTTTTGCCGCAAACTTGATGAAATACGAAAAAAGTATTGTTTAAGCTTTTTTTCGATACAAATCCCTTTAAATTTATTATATAAAAAAGATTCATTTCATTTAACACATAAACAGACGCTTTCCTTTAATAAAACAGAGCTTCCTGTTTCATTAAATTCTCAGACATATTACACTTTAAAAAATGAAATCCGTGATATTAACAAAGTGTTTTTATCATCTCTCGAAGAGTTTTCTTTTGAATCTAAGAAATACAACAGAAATGCGCTTATACTTTCAGAAAACTTTGTAATGTCAGAAAATGAAGAAAAAATAATTTTCAAAAACTACTGGGATACAATCACTTTTATAGGTTCAAGCAGTAAAATTTACACTGAAAACTAAAGAATTTTGAAAAATTTCTTACAAAAGTATTCACTTTTTTGAGATATTATGCTAAAATTTAGTGGATAATGGCTAAACTTATGTATAAAGTGTCAAAGGCTATTGGATTAAGATTACAAAACGAGGTGTAATTTTTTGGTTGAACAAACAGTCAGCATTGAACGAATGGAGCACGCTGTAAGTCTTTTTGGCTCCTTTGATGAAAATATAAAGCTTATTGAAAAAGAGTTTTCGGTTTCTATCCTTACAAGAGGAAGCGAAATCAAAATTCACGGTGAAGAAGAAAACACCGACAAAGCAAAACGTGTTTTTATTAAGCTTCTTTACCTTCTTAACAAGGGTGAAACTCTTTCCGAGCAGAACATCAGATATGTTATAAGCCTTGTTAAAGACGGAAACGAAGATAAGCTTTCTTCAATAAGCAGTGATTGCATCTGCATAAGTGCAAAAGGAAAGCCCATTAAGCCGAAAACCCTCGGGCAAAAGAAATACATTGACAAAATCAAAGAAAATACTATTGTAATCGGAGTTGGTCCTGCCGGCACAGGTAAAACCTACCTAGCTGTTGCAATGGCGGTAAGTGCTTTCCGTGCAAAGCAGGTTAACCGAATAATTCTTACAAGACCTGCAGTTGAAGCAGGCGAAAAATTAGGCTTCCTTCCCGGCGATTTACAGCAGAAGGTTGACCCTTACCTCAGACCTTTATACGATGCTTTATGGGATATGCTCGGCGCAGAAAACTTTCAGAAGTATCAGGAAAGAGGAAATATTGAAGTCGCTCCCCTCGCCTATATGCGAGGCCGCACCCTTGACGACAGCTTCATCATTCTCGACGAAGCTCAGAACACAACTCCGGAACAGATGAAAATGTTCCTTACAAGACTTGGCTTCGGTTCAAAAATCGTTGTCACAGGTGATATTACGCAGATTGACCTTCCCGACGGCAAAAAGTCTGGTCTTGTAGAAGTTATAAAAATACTCAAAAATGTTGACGATATTGAAACTGTCAAATTCTCTGAAAAAGACGTGGTAAGACACAAGCTTGTTCAGGATATAATAAAAGCCTACGATAAATATGAGGAGGTTAAAAGAAGAAAATGAAGGACAGAATCAAAGTTATAATCACAAACAATCAGAAAACAGTTCGTGTTCCCACAGGCGTGAGAATGCTTATCAGACGTTGCTGCAACGCTGTACTTATCGGCGAGGATTTCAAAGGCTCGGCTGAAATTAGTGTAACAATTGTTGACAACGATGAAATTCACAAGCTTAATCTCAAGCACAGAAACATCGACAGACCCACCGATGTTCTTTCGTTCCCTCTCGGTGTTGACGGTGTTTATGACATTAATAACGACACTGGAGCTCAGATGCTCGGTGATATCGTGATTTCAATTGAAAAAGCTATGGAACAAGCTGAGCTTTACGGACACAGTCTAGATAGGGAAATCGCTTTCCTTACAGTTCATTCAATGCTCCATCTTCTCGGATATGACCACGAACCCGGCGGTCTTGAGCTTGTGAGAATGAGAGAGAGAGAAGAAGCTGTTCTTACTCAGTTAGGTCTTGTAAGAAGCGGAAGCTACTACACAATGGAATAATATGAACGAATATAAAAAACTGTTTAAAAGCTTTGTTTATGCCTTCAGCGGTATCGGCTACGTAATAAAGCATGAGCGGAATTTCAGAATTCACCTGAGCTGCATAGCATATATGTTCTCTATTCTGCTTTTTACTGATTGGTTCACCCTTACACGAACCGATTGCGCAATACTTCTGGCTACATGTTCCTTGGTGTTAAGTCTTGAAATTGTTAACACGGCTATTGAAAACGCCATTAATCTCTATGGTGAAAAGTATACTGAATTCGGAAAAATCGCCAAAGATGCAGGTGCGGGAGCAGTGCTGATTTCTGCTATAATTGCAGTTCTTGTCGGTATATTGATTCTGTTTCAACCCGAAGCATTCAGAAGTATGTTTCTTTACTTCAAAGAAAACGTCGGTATGCTCATTCTCTTTGTGCTTTCAATAGTTCCTATGAGCTTATTTATCTTCTGGGGAAACCCTTTTAAGAAAAGGAAGTAATTTATGAATAACAAGTTCTCAAGAACTGAAATGTTAATAGGAAAAGATGCTTTAGCAACCCTTAGTAAAATGAGGGTTGCTGTTTTCGGTGCAGGCGGTGTAGGAGGATATGTTATTGAAGCACTTGCACGAAGCGGTGTAGGTGCAATTGACGTTATAGACAACGATACCGTAAGCGAAAGCAATCTTAACAGACAGATTATCGCTCTCACATCAACTATCGGCAGATTAAAGACGGAAACTGTCCGCAAACGTGTTCTTGATATTAATCCTAATTGTTCAGTCACCTGCTTTGAAACCTTTGTTTTGCCTGAAAATATCAACAAATTTGACTTTTCGGTTTACGACTATATTGTCGATGCTATTGATACAGTTTCAGGTAAAATAGCGATTATTGAAAAAGCATATTCAGAAGGAATCCCTGTTATTTCTTCTATGGGTACAGGAAACAAGCTTGACCCTACAAAATTCAGAATCACCGACATCAACAAAACCTCTGTCTGCCCCCTTGCACGTGTTATGAGATATGAACTCAAAAAACGTGGGATTAAAAAATTAAAAGTTCTGTTTTCAGAGGAAGAGCCAATAAAAATCAATTCTGAAGAAAAAATCAACGGAAAAATTCCACCGGGCAGTATTTCCTTTGTGCCGTCTGTTGCGGGTCTTATAATCGGCGGCGAAGTAATAAAAAATTTAATCAAAAACGCAAAAAATTAAAACAAAAAACTCTCCATCTGTTTGATTTCTACACAGAGGAGAGTTCTTTTTTCTGTTTTCTACCCTTTAAGGGGAGACTTTTGTTTTTAATCGGGTTAAAATTTTTTTGTAATTTAAAACGAAAAGGAGAAAAGAAACTATGATTTTTGAAAAAGTTACGCTGCCCACCTACACAAAAGGCGAAGAAATTTTTAACAGTGTTTCCCACGGTGCAGGGATTCTGTTCGGTATCTTTACCATGATTTTCTGTATACTTAATTCAACAACACCAAACGGAATTTTAGGTTCAGTCGTGTTTGCACTTTCTTCAATTATTCTATACTCTTCTTCAACTCTCTATCATGCACTTACAATCGAAAAAGTCAAAAAGGTGTTCCGGCTGATTGATCATTCAGTTATATTCATTATGATTACGGGCACTACGCTTGCAATCAATATAATCTCGGTTTACCCTCATAACAAAGTGTTATCTCTGATTTCTGCTTTTCTCGGACTTGCAGGTACAGTAACAGGTATAGTCTTGACATTTATAGACCAGGAAAAATATAAGAACGTTCAGCTTGTGCTTTATGTTGTTGTTGCATTTACCTCACTTCTTCTTGCGCACCCGCTTTTTGTTCACTGTGATGAGCCTTTAAAAATAGTTCTGCTTGTTTTCGGCGGCGGTGCTGTTTACGGAATCGGTATGGTGTTCTACATTGTAGGTAAGAAAAAGAAGTACTTCCACAGTATTTTCCATCTTTTTGTACTTGCCGGAACGATCTTCCACTTTTTTGCAATTGTTACCGCTTTATAATCAGAAATCATAGATAAAAACCACCGAGGGAGTTCAAAACCCTTTCGGTGGTTTAGTTTATTTTTTTGTAAAAAAGTGTCTGAATAAAAATGACAAAACACATACAGCCTGGAGGACAAGGCAGATAATAAAAATATACTTCATACTTTCAACAGGCACCGAAAAGTAAATTGCGACTGCTCCCGACCATATCAGAGCCGAAACGCATACGCATTTAAGCACAAGATTCCACCATATAGCCGAGAAGACAATCATTACGATTGAAGCTAACGGCACAGAGTAAATCAGCGGATAATAAGCAAATTCACTCCACGAGGGCACAAGCTTCATAATAAAGAACACTATCGAAGCAAGGAAAAACACTCCGAACATCGATATTAACGGAACAAACAGCTGAACAGATTTTGTCTTGTTGTCTCTAGTCGGATCAACCTTAATTTCAAGGCTGTCTGAGAAAAGCTCATCAACACTCACGCCGAAAAAGCTTGCAATTTTATATACAGTGTACGTATCGGGCACACTTTCCCCTCTCTCCCACTTTGAAACAGCTTTGTCACTGTAATTGAGATTGAGTGCAAGCTCCGATTGGGTAAGCCCTTTCTGCTTTCTGAGGGTATGCAGCTTTGCACCGAATTGTTTTCTGAAATCTATTTCATTAATCATTTATGTATACGCCCTTAAAGATATTTTCTGCTTTCTGCAACAGCCATTTCGTCGCAGCGTTCATTTTCAGGGTGGCCTGCGTGACCTTTGATCCATTCAATTGTGACTTCGTGTCGGTCAATCTCAGATAAAAGCTCGTCCCACAGTTCAGGATTAAGTGCCGGTTTCTTATCCTTTTTTCTCCAACCGTTTTCCTTCCATGACTTCGCCCAGCCAAGATTTATTCCGTTAGCAACGTACTGACTGTCAGTTATAACCGTAACTTTACAGCTCTCTTTCAGAGCCTTAAGCCCTTCGATAACAGCAGTAAGCTCCATACGGTTGTTGGTCGTTTCAGCCATTCCGCCTGAAAGTTCTTTTTTTATGTCTTTATATTGCAGAATGGTTCCCCATCCGCCTGCACCGGGGTTGCCTGAACAGGCTCCGTCGGTGTAAATTGTAACCTCTTTCATTGTATCTACTCCTTACGAATAAATTTTAACACATTTATCTTTTTCTTTCAAGTGTAAAATTCCGAAGTATATTACAGCAGTATTGAATCTTCATGAAAATTGTGATAGAATAAGCTAAAGAAAAGCGAAGGTGAATAATATGAAACAAAAATTTACAGACAGTAAAAAATACCCAAAGAAATGCTCAAACTGTATATACGCAAGAGTTCCCGACGACAAAAGCGTTGTACTCTGCGAAAAAAAGGGAATCGTAGATCCTGACTCTTCGTGCAGAAAATATGAATACGATCCCCTTAAAAGAGTGCCTTTAAAAAGTGTAATTTCTACCGATTTTACTCCCGAGGACTTTTCTCTTTAAAGTTTATGCTTCTTCTCAGAACCAGCTTTTTAAGTGCAATTTTGTCAAAAGGTATTATAGGATAAAGATAGGTATAACCGAAAACCGTTTTTGTAAAGCAGATTATTAGGATTGTTATACCAAGTCCCAATGCGAAGCCCAAGCCTTGAAGTATTGCCGTAAGAAACAGTATAAGCGTTCGGAAAATCTTTATGGAATAACCTAATTCGTAGCTTGCCTGAACAAAGTTTGAAACGGTGACAAAAGCCATAAACAATACAACTTCGGACACAAACCACCCCGATTTTACTGCGAATTCACCAAGGACAAGAGCACCTACCACACTAAAGGAACTACTCAGCGCACTTGGTGTATTAAGTGAGGCAAGACGCAGTGCATCAATTACAAATTCAACAATAAAAAGCTGAACAATTATCGGAACAGTATACTCCTCTTCGATTGCCATGAACATGAGCGAATCGGGGAGGTTTTCTTTATACAGAATCACAAAAAGATACCACAGCGGAATGAATACAAGGGAAACAGTGAACACAGCAACTCTGAGCAGTCTCAGCATTGTACCAATCACCGGTGAAAAATAGTAATCGTTTATATCCTGGATAAAATCAAGAATTCCCGTGGGCGTTATCATAACCGTAGGTGAACCGTCTGTGATTATGATAATATTTCCGTCGTAAACGCAGGCTGCAGCCGCATCAGGTCTTTCGGTATAGCGTATTTTCGGAAAAGGATTCCAGACCTGCTCCGGCATAAGACACTCCCTTACGCTTTCGTGACTCATCGGCAGGCTTTTAACTTTGATGGAATTCAGCTTTTTTCTGAGAATATTCAGCTGTTTTGAATTCACCCTGTTTTCCATATAGCAAAGCACAACGTCAGTTTTTGATTCACTGCCGATTCTGAATCTTTCCATTGTAAGATCAGTGCTTCTGACTTTTTTTCTTATAAGGGCTGTATTGACTATTATGCTTTCAACAAAGCCCTCGTGAGAGCCTCTAAGCACCTTATCCGATTCAGGCTCCTGAACATTACGTGCAGGATAGCTTCTGCAATCAATAACAATTCCTTTTCTGTAACCGTCAATAAGTATCGCAATCGCACCTGACAAAATGGCTGTAATAAAATTCTCTGTGTTATCCTCAGTTGCCGACGAAACGTATGTTGAAAAGTGCTTCATAAATGATTCGGCATCTGAAGCTTTTTCAATATCTCTCGGAGTTATTTTTGAAAGATACTGCATAGTAATATCAAACATTTCATCTTTAATAAGTCCGGTAATACAAAAAAGTGTTGCGTTTTTACCGCCGATTTCGATCTGTTTTTTTATTATATCGTAATTACTGTCAGGTCTTAATCTTTCAGTGATGTAAGCTGAGTTTTTATCGTAGGAGCTGCTGAATTTTTCCATTTAATCACCCTACTTAATTGTTGACAGAAAGATATGATGATAAACAAAAAGTAAGGTGAGAACTCTCACCTTACCTGAATATTCTTATTTCAAGATGAATCCTGCCCTTTTTGCTTTGTCCCGTTATTTTTTCAATAACTGCTTTTCCTTTTCCACGCAGTACGATTTTGGTCTTCTCAGAAAGAATGGCATCTGTTTTAAGGCATTCAACACTGTTCACATAAACAACGCCTCTGTTTATACTTTCTGCAGCGGCAGTTCTTGACATAGAAAAAGCTGCTGCAACAACACAGTCAAGTCTCAACGATGCAACTGAAGCAAAAATCAGCTTTGAATTATCTTCTCCTTGCGGCAAGTCAGAAACATCTATAATCTTAGCAGAAACAGATCCCCGACCCGTTCTATTAAAATTTTCACAGATGTAATCAGCTATGTTTTTTACCGCAAAAAAGTGACAGCCATCATCGCTCACTGCAATATCACCAATCATTTCACGTTTGATTCCGAGTGCCATAAGGGAGCCAAGATAATCTCTGTGACTCATTGATGTGAAGCGGTCTTTTGTAGTTTCAATCAGCACAAAGGGACTCTCTTCAGGGCTATCTCTGAAAAAAGCATCTAAATCCTCAACCTCAAGAAACTTTGGCACAAACACTGCTGCTGTTCTTTCAGGGTCGGGAAAGCCTCCGTAGTAAAAGGTGTCAACATATTTGTTATTCTCTTTTCCAATACGGCTTAAAAGACTTCTTTCTTCAGGCGAAAGGAAGTTCGTCGCTGTTATCATTGAATTATCAGCAGCTCTTTCCTTAAGCTCCCTTGCGTGTGATAAAAGTAATTCTGTTTCGTTCATATATAACTATGTGACTTCTGAAGCACCATATCCTTAACCTTCATCAGTCTTGTTGTGGTACTTCTTTCGTTTTCATCAAGCTTCATTGAGATGTATTTTATTGTTTCCTCGTGGTCGGGTATAAGCACGTGTTCAAGGGCATTGACTCTGCGTCTTGTTCTTTCAATTTCACTTGAAAGAAGCTGACAGGTTTTTTCAACCTCGGCAAGTCTGAGCATTGACGGCAGCAAGTCAGAAAGAGTTTTGATTCCGCTGTCAAGCTCACTTGAAGTAAAAGCAAAGCCGTAGGAATATACATCTGACTCATCGCCTGACTTAAGTTTCAAATCGTAAAACGGAACTTCAACGCTCATTACGGACTTTTTCTTTACATCAAGACTAACCTTCTGTGTCGGCATCATCAGAGCAACTTCCATTTCTTCCTTACTCATTACACTTCCTGCAAGAGCCATGTGTAAATTAGCTTCTTTTATGCCTTTTTCAACCGTTTCTCTGAGCTCTTTATTTTCCTTTACAAGAAGAAGAAACTGCCTCATAAGCTCATCACGCTTATCTTTAAGTATCTTGTGTCCCCTTTTGAGAGAAACGAGCTTTTTCTTCAGCTTAGAAAGCTCCATTCTCGTGGGATTTACATTCATAACAGCCATAAAGCACCTACTTTTTCAGATAGTACTTATCGAGATACTCAGAGGAAATTCTCTTAAGTTCAGACTTGGGAAGAATCGAAAGCAGCTTCCAGCCGATACTGAGAGTATCAACGATTTCTCTGTTGTTTTCAGTACCCTGAGAAACATATTCATCTTCAAATTTTTCAGCGAATTCAGCATATTTTCTGTCAATAGGGGTTAGTGCTGATTCACCAAGAATAGTCATAAGCTCTTTTGCATCTTTACCTCTTGCATAAGCTGAGAAAAGCTGATTCATTGTATCTCTGTGGTCGCTTCTTGTTTTACCTTCACCTATACCCTTGTCCTTAAGTCGTGAAAGCGAAGAAAGCACATCAACGGGTGGAGTAATACCCTTTCGGAAAAGCTCTCTTGAAAGAATAATCTGTCCTTCGGTAATATAGCCTGTAAGGTCAGGAATAGGATGTGTTTTATCGTCTTCAGGCATAGTAAGAATAGGAATAAGGGTAATTGAACCGTTCTTACCCTTTTGTCTGCCTGCTCTTTCATAAATAGAAGCAAGGTCGGTGTACATATAACCGGGATAACCGCGTCTGCCGGGAACCTCCTTTTTGGCAGAGGAAATTTCTCTCAATGCGTCAGCGTAGTTAGTAATATCTGTCATAATAACAAGAACGTGCATTCCCTTTTCAAAAGCCAGATATTCAGCGGCGGTCATTGCCATTTTTGGAGCTGCAATTCTTTCAATTGCCGGGTCGTTTGCAAGGTTTGAGAACATAACTGTTCTCTGCAGTGCACCTGTCTTTTTAAAGGATTCTCTGAAAAAATCAGATTCCTCAAAAGTGATACCCATCGCGCAGAAAACAACTGCAAATTTTTCACTGTCCTTAAGAGTCTTTGCCTGACGTGCAATCTGAGCCGCAAGTTCAGCGTGAGGAAGACCTGAAGCAGAGAAAATAGGCAGTTTCTGACCTCTTACAAGAGTGTTAAGACCGTCAATTGCAGAAACACCGGTCTGAATAAACTCGTTGGGGTAGTCACGTCTTACGGGGTTTATGGGAAGACCGTTAACGTCAAGACGCATATCAGGTATAATTGAAGGTCCGCCGTCAATAGGTCTGCCAAGTCCGTCAAAGACTCTGCCAAGCATATCCTCAGAAACTGCAAGCTCCATCTGCTTACCAAGAAAACGCACCTTGCTGTCAGAAAGGTTAATGCCGGTACTTGATTCGAAAAGCTGAACAAGAACATCACTTCCGTTAACCTCAAGAACCTTGCATCTGCGTCTTTCACCGTTTTTAAGCTCAATTTCACCAAGCTCGTTATATGCAACACCGTCTACATTTTTAACGAGCATAAGGGGACCTGCAACTTCGCTTATAGTTCTGTATTCTTTAGGCATCGTCGTCCTCCCCTTTCAATGTGTCTTTCAGTTGCTCAGAAAGCTCTTTCTGTATCTCGCTGTATTCGTTTTCGACCATATCTTCTTCAACATATTTAAGTCGACCGATTCTCTCTCGTACATCCATAAGCGAGATCTTTTCAATATCGGCACCGTTTTTCAGTGCTTCAATTCCCTTTTCATAGAAGCTCCATACGGTTTTCATCATAAAATACTGCTTTTTAGCTGAAGCGTAAGTGTCAACCTCGTGGAAAGCAGCCTGATGAAGAAAGTCCTCACGGATACTTCTTGCAGCTTCCATTTTTAGTCTGTCAATATCGGAAATGGCATCCATACCAACAAGCTTAACTGTTTCCTGAAGCTCAGCTTCTTCTGAAAGAAGTCTGATGAAATCACCTCTGAGCTTTGTCCACTCAGAAGAAATATTTTTATTGAACCATTCACCCATGGTGTTTGCATAAAGCGAATAGCTTGTAAGCCAGTTAATTGCAGGGAAATGACGTTTATATGCAAGTGATGAGTCGAGTCCCCAGAATACCTTGACAATTCTGAGAGTAGCCTGAGCAACGGGCTCAGAAATATCACCGCCTGCAGGTGAGACTGCACCAATTACTGAAAGAGTACCCTCTCTGTGGTCCTTACCGATTGAAAGTACTCTGCCTGCTCTTTCGTAGAACTGAGCAAGTCGGCTTGCAAGGTATGCAGGGTAACCTTCCTCACCGGGCATTTCTTCAAGTCTGCCACTCATTTCACGAAGAGCCTCGGCCCATCTTGAGGTTGAGTCAGCCATAAGAGCAACATTGTAGCCCATATCACGGAAGTACTCGGCAATAGTGATACCCGTATAAATTGAAGCTTCTCGAGCAGCAACAGGCATATCAGATGTATTTGCAATAAGAACAGTTCTTTCCATAAGAGTTTTTCCTGTTTTCGGGTCTCTAAGAGCAGGAAACTCGTTAAGAACGTCAGTCATCTCGTTACCACGCTCACCGCAGCCAATGTAAACGATAATGTCCGCATCTGACCACTTTGCAAGCTGATGCTGAGTTACGGTTTTACCGCTGCCGAAAGGTCCGGGAATGGCTGCAACGCCGCCTTTTGCAAGAGGAAAAAGTGAGTCAATAACTCTCTGTCCGGTTATGAGAGGCTCTGAGGGAGCAAGCTTTTTAAAATAAGGTCTGCCCTTTCTTACGGGCCACTTCTGTGTAATCCCAACGGGATTTTCGTTACCTTTTTCGTCAAGCACAATTGCAACAACATCTTCCGCTGTGCAAGTTCCTGAGCTGATTTCCTTAACGATACCTCCGATACTCGGTGAAAGCATAATCTTATGTTCAACAACATCGTTTTCTTTTACAAAACCGATTATGTCGCCGCCAAGAACACGGTCACCCTCTTTAACAGCAGGCTCAAAAACCCACTGCTTTTCTCTGCTGAGAGCAGGCAATTCAACACCTCTTTTTAGATTGTTTCCGCAGATTTCGGCAACCTCGTAAAGAGGTCTTTGTATTCCGTCAAAAATTGAACCGATAAGCCCGGGGCCAAGTTCAACACTTAGGGGCTCTCCTGTTGTTTCAACACTTTCACCCGGTTTAAGACCTGAGGTTTCTTCGTACACCTGAATTGACGCTTCATCACCGTGCATTTCAATAATTTCGCCCATAAGACGCTCATTACCAACACGTACCACGTCAAACATATTTGCACTTTTCATACCCGAAGCCACTACAAGAGGACCCGAGATTTTTATAATTGTTCCGTCGTTCATATCTTCACCACCGACATCTTAAAGTATATTCTTACCTACAGCCTTTTCCACTGATTTTTTAAGGCTTTCCATCCCCATACCTGTGTTTCCGTTTACTCCAGGAATGAGAATAACGGCAGGTGTAACATTGTCTTTCATTGAATCAATTTCTTTCCCGCATAATGAAGCGAGTTTTTCGGTAATATAAATTATTCCGTAATCAAAAGAAAGCTCTCGGAGCTTTTTAGAAGCAGTCTTTCCGTCGTAAACTTCAAAAACATCAAAGCCAAGAGAGGAAAAAGCAGCAACGCTGTCTCTGTCGCCCATAACAGCAACCTTATACATCGCTTTCACCAATCCTTTCCCTGATTTCAGACATATCTGCACCCACTTTCAAAGCAGTGAGTATCATACCTACATTTTTTATTTCGGTAAGCTTTTTGTAATAGTAGTTACATACAGCACCAAAAGAAAAAGCAGAAAATCTTGCCCCTGAGGCAATCTGAATAATCCTTTTGTCGCACCATTTTTCAAAAGCGGCACCGTTGTTTCTGAATTCTTCAGCACCCTCTGAATATACGGTAGAAGCAAGGTATTCAAACAGTGCTTCTGTTCCGTTCATCGTGGTTTCAATCAGTCTCTCTCTTGAAATATAGCGGCAAAGTCCTATTGCAGAATCAACAAAGGTTCTGTCTTTTTTAGTCAAAGCACATCTGAGAGCAATTTTAATATTGGTTGAATCGCAGAAAAAAGCATTGATTTCTCTCAAGGTTTTATCCTTTGAATCTTCAGCAAATTTTGCCATTAAATCAATTGCAGCTCTGTCTATGATAATTTCAGCACTCTGTCCGTTTTCGCTTTTAACAGCAGTTTCATAGGCTTTTTCGGCAGTTTCACCTTTACTTCCGAAAACACGATTGAAATCTCTCTCACTAAGTTTATCCTTGATAAGCTCAAGGTTAAGTGTGGTAGGCATCACAAGGTAATCTTCAGGTGAAACACCGCTTATAAGGCACTTGACTGAAGCCTTGATGTTAAAATAATCATTAAGAATACAAAGCACATCAAGCTCCTTTTTATCAGGCACACTTTCAGAAAGAAGCTTCCACAGATTTTGCTTTTGAGCTGAAATATATTCGCTTATTGCACTTTTATCTGAACCAATCCAATGCTTTTCAAGAAGAATCTTTTCAGCACTTTCTAAATTGTCAGCAGACAGCAGTTTTTTGTAATCTTCTTTTTTAAGCAATGTACCTTCAACAGCTCTCACTCTTGCAACACAGTATGCATAATCAGTATCTTTCAAACCAGACCACCCTTTCAAGAAAACATAAAAGGGCTGAGCATATCTTTGAGATTATCCATATTTTCATCAAAAACAGCCTTTAATGTGCAGTTGATTTCAATCTGACCGTACGAAAGAATGAAACCGTTTTCGATATCTATTGCCTGCTTGGAAATATATACTGCAGACTTCTCAAAGACTTCGGAATTAACCTGAAGCTCAAAATCCTCGGGTAATC
>JBGVGM010000154.1:0-36434 GCA_045121655.1 Acutalibacteraceae bacterium
AGAAGTGTGGAGGAGTTAAATCAAAAGTTAGCAAAACACCTTGTCTGGAGCAATAATAAATCAATGCGGACATTAGGAAGAAAAAGCCCTGTTCAGCTTCTCTCGGAGAAGCTGTCGGCGTGAGCACCGATTTTTGAAGCCCTTTCCGTTTCGCTACGCTCCACTCCAAAGGCTTCAAAAATCATTATACTATACTTTGACTTTATTTTTTACAGAAAATGGGTCACATCTATTTACAACGCAGACATAGGACAAAATAAAAAGCCCGAAAACCATTGACAAAAATGCCATATTTGTTGTATAATGGTTCTCTGCAAGTTATGCTTGCTTTGGTTAATTATGTTTTGAAAGCGTCGGACACCATATTGCCACCACTTCTATACTCCTATGCAATATGTCCCGTTTTAATATTATTAAAGGAGGTCAAAACAATGAAAAGAACTTACCAACCGAAAAAGCGCCACAGAAAGATGGAACACGGTTTCCGCAAGAGAATGGCTACTAAGAACGGCCGCAAGGTTCTCGCTCGCAGAAGAGCAAAGGGCAGAAAGCAACTGACATACTAAGGGATTGATTTTTCTTGCAGAAGTATCTTACGCTAAAAGAGAATACGGACTTTAACCGCGTCTATTACCGGGGTAAGTCCTCAGCCAAACCTCAGCTGGTTGTTTACTCGCTTAAAAACCGCCTGGGTGTTTGTCGCATTGGCATTACTACAAGCAAGAAAATCGGTAACGCAGTAGAACGCAATCGCTCCCGTAGGATTATTAGAGCCGCTTTTCAGTCAGTTATAAAAGAATTTGACTTTGAGGGAAAAGGCTACGATTTTGTTTTTGTTGCAAGAACAAAGACAAAGTATCTCAAAAGTACCCACATAGAAAAAGCTATGACGGAGTGCTTCAAGGATTTAGGTGTGATAAAATGAAAAAGCTTATGCTCTTTCTTATACGGTTTTACCGCAGACGCATTTCGCCCCATCTACCCCCAATGTGCAAATATTATCCTACCTGTTCGGTTTATGCTATAGAAGCAATTGAGACACACGGTGCTTTAAAGGGCGGTGTGCTTGCTTTGTTACGCATTTTAAGGTGTAATCCCCTGTTTTCGGGCGGTTACGACCCTGTTCCGCCGAAAAAGGATAAGTGTAACCACAAACACTGAAGAGTTCTTTAATATTGACGGAATAATTTTACGGAGGATCAGAAAATGGACTCATTTATTCAAATTCTTTATGTTCCCTTCGGCTTTCTGTTCAGAATTCTTTTTGATTTCGTAGGCAACTACGGACTCGCTCTCGTTATTTTTACACTGTTTTTCCGTTTGATACTTCTCCCCTCAGCTGTAAAGCAGCAGAAGGGTATGGCAAAGCAGTACCGTCTTCAGCCTAAGCTGAAGCGTATCAGAGAAAAATATCAGGACTACGCTCCCAACGAAAGAAACCAGAAAATCCAGATGGAAACCAACGAGCTGTATCAGCAGGAAGGTTATTCTGCAATGTCGGCAGGCTGTCTTCCCATGCTTCTTCAGCTTCCCATTCTCTGGGGTCTTTACGGTATTATCCGTATGCCCCTTACACACGTTCTCGGCATCGGCGAAGAAGCAGTGCTTGCTCTTACAACTGCCGTAAAGGAACTTTCAAGTGTAAGCGCAAGAACAGCTGCTTATGCTGAATCAATGGTTATCTCACATCTGGAAGAGCTTCTTGCAGCTGATCCTGAGCTTATGACAAAATTCCCTGAAGCAATTGCTAAGATTCAGGAATTTGACTTCAGAATTTTCGGCATCGATCTCGGCACCATTCCCAGTATGGATACATTCAAGAACTGGGCAGGTTCAACAACTGAGGCGAAGCTTGTTCTTCTCATTCCCATTCTTTCAGGTCTTACCTCACTTCTCACAAGTGTACTTTCACAGGTAAGACAGAAGAAAACCAACCCTGATGCACAGATGCAGGGTATGGGCTGTATGATGCTTTCAATGCCTCTTATGTCCCTTTGGTTTACCTTCCAGTTCCCTGCAGGTATGGGTATGTACTGGATTCTCTCAAACGTATTTGCATTCTTCCAGACACTTATTCTCGGTCACTTCTACGCTCCGAGAAAGACAGTTGCTCAGCATATGGTTGCTGAAACAATTGAACGCCGTTCATACGAAAAGGCTAAGAAGAGTGCAGCAGATAAAGAAAAGAACGAACAGAACTAAAAGCCACAAAACAACAAATACTTACTTTATTTTGTAAACGGTGGTGAAAACTAAAAATGATACATGAAGCTATCGCAACAGGCGCAACTGTTGATGAGGCAAGAATGAACGCTGTGGCAGAGCTTAAGGCTCCCAAGGATGCAGATGTACACACTGAAATCCTTTCAATGCCCACAAAGAAGATTCTCGGCCTTTTCGGCGGCTCACCTGCAAAAGCACGTGCATATTACGAAACTCCCGATGCACCTAAGGCTGCTGCTCCTAAGGCTCCCGCTAAAAAAGCAGAAAAGGCAGCTGCTCCCAAGGCGCAGAATCCTGCTGCTCCCAAGGCAGAAGCTAAGACAGAAGTCAAAGCTGAAGCAAAGGCTGAGGAAGTTAAGGCAGAAGCAAAGGAAAGCAACGTGGAGATTGACATCGCTTCTTCAAAGAGCATTCAGAGCGCAGTGGATTACCTTTCAGCCGTACTCAAGGGTATGGGCGTAGCTGAAATGACAGCAAAGGCATTCCGCACAGCAGATTCTGAAATCATTATCGAGCTTGACTGCGGCGAAGATTACGGCATTGTAATCGGCAGAAGAGGCGAAACACTTGATTCAATTCAGTATCTTACAAGACTTGTTGCAAACAAGTACAAGGCTGAAAATGAATACTCAAGAATTTCAATCAACATCGGTTCTTACCGTGAAAAGAGAAAGAACACACTGAGAGCTCTCGCAAAGAAGAACTCAGAAAAGGTTCTCAAATACGGAAGAAACGTTACATTTGAACCCATGAACCCCTATGAGCGCCGTATTATTCATACAGCAGTTCAGGAAATTGAGGGTGTAACATCACACTCAGTAGGTTCAGATTCAAACAGAAGAGTTGTTATCACTCTTGCTGAGGGCGTAAAGCCTACCCATCCTTCAAAGGGCGGCTACAACAGAGGGCGCTCAGGTAAGGGCGGTTACAATAACCGTGGCAGAGACAGAAGAAGCAACAATTCTTATACACCGACAGGTGAACAGAGAGCACCTAGAACAGACGCCGGCGCTCAGACAGTTTCACTTTACGGAAAAATCAACTAATAAAAGAGACTGCACAACTGTGCAGTCTTTTTTGTTGGAAATTATGATATATAGTAAACTTATGCACGTAACAAAGAGATGAACGCTAGCCTCTACATCTGCCTTCATAAAAACGTGGTCCTAAGCTAAAGTCCTACAAATTGGGAAAGATGTGCTTTCCTTTTTCGTAGGGGTTAAGCTTGGTAGAACGTTGCGAGGGAAAGAGTTGTGGAGGGAACAGCCCTCTCCGTCACTGCGTGACACCTCTCCCAGAGGGAGAGGCTAGTGTTGTGCTTTTTATTTATGTTTTGCAACAAAAAAACCTCTCCCAGAGGGAGAGGCAAGAGTTGTGCTATTTGTTTGTGTTTGCTATGAAAAATAAAAGCTGCCGCAGATGCGACAGCAGGGAAAGTGAGTTTTAATGTACATTAAGTATGTTTTTAAGTACTTCGAGGAAACTTTCTTCGCCAAGAGTATTGATTTTGAAAAACATAGCCTGACTTCCGCCGGACGTAATTGCAGAAAGCTGTATAGGTCCGTTGTTTGCCTGGAAAAGCGTAAGATTCAGACTGACTCTGTTCTGCCCGAGATAAGAGTAACGCTCAAAAACCCTTACGCTGCAGCGTGCATTTTCTGAAACGAAGTCGCTTGAATCCTCCAGCGAAGATGTGTAGCTCGAATTTTCAATTCCGTCGGTAATTTTTGTGAGAATATCGTCAAAATATCCCGATACGTTGCATTCTAATTTAGCCATAATATTCCTCCTTGTGAGTTTTCATAATAATATTATAAAACAGGATAAAAGCCTTTGTCAATATGCAGAATTTTCAACATGAGTCCCTTTTTGAAATTGACAAACCCTTGCTTATATGGTATAGTAAAATGTAACCTTAGCGGAAAGTTTCCGCAGCTTTTGAAAGGGGTAGGACTATGGTAAAATATACAAAAGAAGACATCATCAAAATAGCAGAAGAACAGGGCGTAAACTTTATCAATCTTCAGTTTACCGATATTCTTGGAATGCCTAAAAGCGTTTCAATAACTACAAGTCAGCTCAAAAAAGCTCTCGATAACCGCTGTATGTTTGACGGTTCATCAATCGACGGCTTCGTTAGAATTGAAGAAAGCGATATGTGTCTTTATCCTGACCTTAACTCCTTCGTTATTCTTCCTTGGGACGAGGCCAACGGAAAAACCGCAAGGCTTATCTGTGATATTTATAATTCTGACGGTACACCCTTTGAGGGCGACCCCAGATACGTGCTCAGAAGAGCTATGAAAAGAGCTGCCGATATGGGCTTCAAGTGCTTCGTAGGCCCTGAGTGCGAATTCTTCCTTTTCCATCTTGATTCATGCGGAAAGGCTACTACAAACACCTTTGATATGGGCGGCTACTTCGATTTCGGTCCCGTTGACAGAGGTGAAAACTGCCGCAGAGAAATCTGCCTGGTACTTGAAAAAATGGGCTTTGAAATTGAAGCCTCTCACCATGAAAACGCAGTTGCTCAGCACGAAATTGATTTCAAGTATGATGAAGTGCTTACAACAGCCGACAACGTAATGACATTCAAGCAGGTTGTAAAAACAATTTCGGACAAGCACAACCTTTATGCAACCTTTATGCCTAAGCCCGTATTCGGCATGGCAGGCTCAGGTATGCACATAAACCTTTCACTTTTCAAAGATGGAAAGAACATTTTCTGCGACGAAAACGACGAGAGAGGTCTCAGCAAAACAGCATACAGCTTTATTGCAGGCGTTATGCACCACATAAAGGCTATTACCATACTCACCAACCCTCTCGTTAACTCATTCAAACGCCTTGTTCCCGGCTATGAGGCTCCCGTTTATATTGCATGGTCTGCAAAAAACAGAAGCCCCCTTGTGCGTATTCCCACAGCAAGAGGTTCAGGAACAAGAATCGAGCTTCGTAATCCCGACCCTGCAGCTAACCCCTATCTTGCTTTTGCAGCAGTTCTTCAGGCAGGTCTTGACGGTATCGAAAAGGGTATGACACCTCCCGCACCTGCAGACAGTAACATTTTTGAACTTACAAGAGAAGAAAGACAGGAAGCAGACATTCACTCACTTCCCAAAACTCTTTACGATGCGCTCAGAGAATTCAGAAAGAGCGACTTTGCTAAAATGGCAGTAGGCGAACACGTTCACCGGAAGTATATTGCTGCAAAGACAGAGGAATGGACCGAATACACAACAAGAGTTTCACAGTGGGAAATTGACAAATATCTCGGAAAGTATTGATTTAAATGGACTTTAAAATTAATCCCGGGGCTTTTTCGGGAATCTTCCCCGTACCGACGGCCATAGTTGACGAAAATATTCGTCTGGCAAGTGTTGTTCAGCTTAAGGTTATTCTTTACCTTCTCCGTCACGGCAGTACAACTCAGGTAACGGCAAAGGATATTTCAGAAGCACTGTTTCTGGATATTCAGGACGTTTCTGACGCTATGCTTTTCTGGTATGAAAGAGGTATCGTTATAAAAGACGGTGACGCGCCTGCCGAAGTGGTGACAAGCGCTAAGAAAACCGAAACCACGAACATCGAACTCAGCCCCATAAAACCTAAAAAAGAAGTTTCAGATATTCCTATTTCACGCCCCAGTCACGAGCAGATTGCAGTACGCTGTAAAGAGTGTGAGGATATTTCCGGGCTTTTCCGCGAGGCACAGACAGCTTTAGGAAAAACCATAGGATATGACGGACAGTCAGTGCTTATTATGATGTATGACAGCTACGGTCTTCCCGTTGAGGTTATACTGATGGCCATTGAATATGCCGTAAGCCAAGGAAAGGCAAGCTTTTCCAATATTGCACGAATCGGTAAAAAGTGGAGCGAGCTGGAAATTGATACCCTTGAGGGTGCTATGGAGTACATTGAAGAGCACAATGTGGTAAATGAAGTGTGGCACAAGCTAAGACTTCTTACTGACATTACCAATAAAAGACCCACCCAGAAGCAGTTCGGTTATCTTACTGCGTGGATTAAGGAATACGGCTACGATGCCAATATGATTTTCTATGCCTACGAGGAATGTATTGACCGTACAGGAAAAATGAGTATGCCATATATGGATAAAATCATTACCTCATGGCATAAAAACGGCGTTAAGACTCCTCTTGATATTGCCGAAGAAAGAAAGAAATGGCAGGAAAGTCAGAAAAAAACCTCTGCTAAAAAAGAAAAAGAGAAGCCCGGCCACGAAAAAAGAGAGGCTTCCTACGATATTGACCGTTTCCTTCAGAAAAGCGTAGACCTTGTTTACGATAAGAACGATAAGAACGCTTGATTAGTAAAGTAAAAGCAAAAATGTGTGGAGCTTTGCTCCGATTGTAATAATTCTTTTGCCACAAACCTGAAAGGATGTGAACTGTAGTGTCCTACAAAAAAAGCGTGTATATAAAAGCAAAGCAGATTCTTGACGCCCGACGCGAAACTGCGCTTAAGGCTCAGGAAATCCGTCACAGTCAGGTTGCAATGGAATACCCTGAGCTTCTCGAAATAGAAAGAGAGATGGCACAGTGTGGTGCTGACACCGTAAAAGCAATCGGTATGGGTGCCGATGCGGCTGAATTTATCCGTCAGCTTTCAATTAAGAGCCTCAACGCTCAGGACAGAAAGAAAGCACTTCTTCAAAAAGCCGGTTACACTGCAGATTATCTTGAGCCTGCATTTACCTGCCCCGTCTGCAAGGACACAGGCTCTCACGACGGCTACTACTGTCAGTGCTACAAAAAGCTTATAAGAGAGGTGGCTTCAGACGAGCTTTCATCAGCTTCACCTCTTAAAAGATGCACCTTCCAGAGCTTCAGCCTTTCAAAATATGCAGATGTTACAGACAAAACCTTAGGCGTAAATCAGAGAGAGCATATGAGCAAGGTTTACGAATACTGCAAGGCTTACGCCGAAGATTTCACCACCAAGTCAAAAAATCTCCTTATGATGGGCGCAACGGGACTTGGAAAAACCCACCTTTCCCTTGCAATTGCAAACCGTGTAATCGAAAAAGGCTACGACGTTTATTACGACAGTATTCAGAACATAATGGATAAGCTCGAAAAGGAGCATTTCGGAAGACTGCCCCGTGAAGAAAGCATTAAAGACGACATTCTTTCCTGTGACCTGCTCATAATCGACGACCTCGGTGTTGAGTTTACAACTCAGTTTACCGTTGCCGAGCTTCACAGCATTATCAACACAAGAATTCTCCGCTGTCTGCCTACAATTATCAGCACAAACCTTGAGCTCTCCGATATTGAAAAGCAGTATTCACAGAGAATTGCCTCAAGAATAATCGGCACAAGCATGCCTCTTCGTTTCTGCGGAAATGATATAAGACAAATGATGTAAAAAAATGTGGCTGTTACCGTAAGGCAGCGGCCACTTAAATTTTTATTTTAAAACCTCTTGATATTGTCTTTGTTTTAAGGTATAATAACTAAGCTTTCATATTTTGCTGGAATAGCTCAGTTGGTAGAGCAGCGCATTCGTAATGCGCAGGTCGCGTGTTCGAGTCACGTTTCCAGCTCCAGAATGCCTCGTCTGCTTTTTGCAGGCGGGGCTTTTGCGTTCTTAAAGTAAGTTGGCGGCAACTGAAACGTCCGGCGCCCACTTACGAGGGTTTTCTCCGAAAACCCCCGTAAACCGAAGAGGTTCGTAAGCCTTTGCTTACGAACCTCTTCGGTTCCCTTTGAAAAAGATTTTTCAAAGGAAGTGGGCGCCGCAATACCGGTTGCACTTTTTTATTTATAAGGGCAAAAGCCCCAAGCTTAAAGGTTTACCCTGCTGATTTCCTGAAGCAGGAATTCGTCGCTGTTTTCTTCAGCATAGGCTCTGATTTCGCGCACTGACTTCTCGTCCTCCTCACTGAAGGTTCCGTCAGCCTTGTTTCTTGCCGCGGCTCTCAATTGAAGAGCTCTGATGTAGTTAGCGTGCTTTTTCTCTGTAAGGTCGTAGAAGAAGAGCGGGATAATACAGATTACGGAAGCGATAATACCCAGCCATGTTACGCTTCTGAAGGTGCTTTCCATAATAACGGGATTCTTGAGCGCTTCATCAATGTTGTCGCCAAAGCCTACACCGCCCAAAGACATAAACAGCGGCATAAGGGCTGAGGTGAAGAAGCCGCAGACGGTCATAATGAAAGCACTGCTGTTCTGCCAGAAGCCTTCGAGACGTTTGCCTGTTTTCCACTGCTGATAGTCGAGAACGTCAGGCACCATAACGCCTGCAATATATGAAAGACCGTTGAAGAGATTCTGGAAGAAGATTGCCACAAGCATAAGATAGGGACTCTGAAGAGTGAACAGCTGTAAAAGTGCCATAACCGTAAAGCCGATTGTGGAAATAAGCATAACATTCTTCTTACCCCACTTTTTAATCATAAGAGGGCCTACAAGCATACCGGGTACAAGAGCGTTGTTAAGAACGATGTTGCAGATTGTGAGAACAAAGGCACCTGCCTGACCGCCGATTCCGTAGTTGCAGATCCAGAGGTACATATTGATGTTGCCTCTTATACCTACTGCAATATTGAAAATGGTGATAATCCAGAAGTATTTGTTTCCCAGAAGCTGCTTTGTACCGTCAAGGAATTTAACCTTTGCAACGTATTCGTTATGTACAACTGCTCTTTCCTCTGTGCCGAAATAAGCGAAAAGCACAAGGATAATTGTAGCTACACCGCAGAAGGGGAACGCCCAACGGTAAAGCTCAATATTATTCATAGGATTGTCGCTGTCAGCAAACATAATGCCTGCCACAAGAGGAAGGATTATATTTACTATCGATGAGGGAAGGTTTGAAACAAGACCCTTGAAAGCGCCGATGTTTGCTCTTTCCTGAGAAACGGGTGAAATTGTCTGTTCAATTCCTGCAAGGCACTGGCAAAGAAGGGTGTGGAAAAATGCACCGATCTGATTTACTATAATAAGCGCAATACCGGCAAGGCTCATTTCAACTGTTGATGCTGCAACGCCGAAAAGAGGAATGGAGGGAATGCTGAAGCTGAAAAGAATGTTTTCTGTCCATGCCAGAGGAATAAAGGGGATTATTGTAAAGCAGATAACGGTAACTGCGGCCGTCCAGGGTAAGAAGGGCTTGAACTTACCCTTTTTGGAGTTGAAGTTATCAATTATCATGGAAAGAACGGGCGCGCGCAGAAGTCCTACAAGTGAACCGATGATGCCGAAAATGAAAACGAAGCCCGATGAGACCTTGAAGTAGCTTATCATCATAGGTATATTGATAGCTATCGTTGTCCACTGCAGAATTACACCGAGGGCTGAAAGTGAGCCGCTGCCCATTGCCATACAGAGAAATTCCTTGTAGCATACAAAGTACCCTTCAGGCGGAGTTTTCCAGTGGCTTTTCAAAGACAGAAGCCCTGTTTTTGCTTTGGTAATAAGCGATTGTTTTTCGGTCATATTTTTCTCCCTTTTCATAAAGCTGAATGAATCAGCTGAATTTGTACTTGTCCTTGAATTCGTAATACTTGTCTCTGAATGCCGGGTTGTCTTTGCTCTTGAATTCCTGAAGGTATTCGTGAACACCCATGCTGCTGTGTGAAATTTCAATCATACTTGCGCAGATGTCTGAGCAGTGGTCGGATACTCTTTCGAGAGCTGACAGAATATCGTTATAAACAAGGCCCTGCTCAAAGGTGCAGTTGTCTTTAAGCATACGTTCGATGTGGTTGTTCTTTGCCTTAGCTGTAAGCTTATCAATAACCTGCTCAAGAGCCTCAACGTCTGTAGCAAGCTCAATGTTGTTGTGTCTGAAAGCCTTGCTTGTCATATCCATAGCTTCAAGAACGGCTGTTGCTATAATTGTAAGCTCGGTTTTAGCACTCTGAGAAAGCTTCATGTTGCCCTCACTCATTTCACGAGCATAGACACTGATATGAACGGCGTGGTCAGAGATTCTTTCAAAACCCGAAATAACGTGAAGAAGCTTTGTCATTTCGTAGCTGTCCTCAGCAGTAAGGTCTGTAGCGCTGAGCTTTACAAGGTAGGAGTTGATAACGTCCTCGTACTTGTCGATTTTTTCTTCAAGCTTTTTAATGCGTTCTGATCTCTTTTCGTCGTATGATGAAAGCTGACCGAGCCCCTTGCTTATAGCTATACTTGTTTCCTTAACCATTTCGTAGGTTCTCTCTCTTGCCTGCTGAAGTGCAACACCGGGGTTGATGAAAAGACGTTCATCAAGAAGGATAACCTCTTCTTCATCTTCTTTTCCGTTATCTCTGATCATCTTTGTAGAAACCTTTTCAAGGAGATTGGAAAGAGGAAGGAATACTGCTGTTACAATAAGATTGCAGGCGGTATGAACAATAGCTATATCAACGCCTGAAGCTGCCTTATCAATAAAAGTAAATTTGAAAACCATATTGAGGCCATAGAAAAGGCACATAAGTATAACTGAACCGAAAAGATTGAAGTTAAAGTGAATCATTGCTGCACGTTTTGCGTTTTTGTTTGCACCCATTGATGAAAGAAGTGCTGTTACGCAGGTACCGATATTCTGGCCAAGGATGATAGGGAAAGCGGCGCCTACTGTTACCTGACCGGTAACGCAGAGTGCCTGAAGAATACCCACAGAAGCCGATGAGGACTGAATAATACCTGTAAGGAGTGCACCGGCAAGAATACCGAGAATGGGATTTTTAAACAGAACAAAAAGCTGAGTAAACTGAGGCACGTCTTTAAGTCCCGAAACAGCGTCAGAGGCGGTGTCCATACCGAACATAAGAACTGCAAAGCCGATAAGAATCATACCGATATCCTTTTTCTTGCTGTCTTTAAGGAACATATAAAGGATAATACCGATAAGAGCGAGAATGGGAGTAAATGACGTGGGCTTCAGAAGCTGAATAAAAATACTGTCACCGCTGAGGCCTGTCAGGCTGAGAATCCATGCGGTTACGGTTGTACCGACGTTGGCACCCATAATAACGCCCACAGACTGAGCGATAGTCATAATGCCTGAGTTTACAAAACCTACCACCATAACTGTTGTTGCCGATGAGGACTGAATAATTGCAGTAACTATAAGACCCAGCAAAAAGCCGGTATACTTATTGGAGGTGAATTTTGAAAGCAGTCCCGAAAGCTGACCGCCTGCTTTCTTTTCAAGGGCAGAACCCATATAGTTCATACCGAAAAGGAAAAGCGATATACCGCCAATAAAGGTTAATACATCGAAAATAGTCATGAACTGTTCCCCTTCCATGAGAAATGTGCTGATTTGATTCTATCATATATACAATAATAATTCTACAGATTTTGGAAAAAAATATGCAAAAACCTAAAACAAAAACAGTGACTAAAGCCGTCAGACTTTAATCACTGTTTATCTTTTTATCCTATGTAGCTTATTGCCGCAAGTGCTGCCGTCGCACCGTCGGAAACTGCCGTTGCAATCTGACGGATACTCTTTGTTCTGCAGTCCCCTGCAGTGAAAATACCCTCTTTGCTTGTAAGGCAGCTTTCGTCAGCTTTAACATAGCCGTACTGAAGCTCAACGTTGTCCTTGAATGCTTCGTTGTCAGGTGCAAGACCGATTGCAACGAAAACACCGTCAGCAGTAACTGTCTTTGCTTCACCGTCAGCACTGATGTTCACGCTTACTTTTTCGCCTTCTTTGCTGAAGGAGAGAATTTCAGCGGGCATTATGAAGCTTACCTTTTCGTCGGCATAAAGGATGTCCTGAAGCTTCTGTTCACCTGTAAGATGAGGAAGATTCTGAATAACCGTTACGCTTTTTGATGTCTTTGAAAGGAGAACTGCCTCCTGAAGAGCTGAGTTGCCGCCACCGATTACGATAACGTCCTTGCCCTCGTAAAAAGCACCGTCGCAAACAGCACAGAAGGAAATTCCTTCGCCAATAAGCTCTGCTTCACCGTCAACACCAAGGTGTCGGTGCTTTGCACCCGTTGCAATAATAACAGCCTTACCGTGGAAATCTCCGCCTTCGCAGTGAAGAATTTTGCTGTCGCCCTTATCTTCCAATCCGAGAACGGTATCAAGCTCAACCTCTGCACCAAGTGCAATTGCCTGCTCAACCATTTTGTCTGAAAGCTCCATACCTGAAACCTCACCGAAGCCGGGGTAGTTTTCAATTTTGGGAGAGAAGTTCATCTGACCGCCGAAGCTTTCCTTTTCAATTATAAGAACAGATTTTCCTGCTCTTCTGCCGTAAATTGCGGCAGCGAGTCCCGCAGGACCCGCGCCGATAATAAGAATGTCGTACATAATTTATACAGCCTTCTTCTGTGCTATAAATTCTTTAATCTGTGCAACACCTGCATACTTTACGAAACCGTCTTCAGTTTCAATTACAAGTGTAGGCGCCTGCTTAACGTCGTAGCCTCTTGCAAGGTCAGCGTTGTCTGTTGCAAGAAGAGTTTCGTAAACGATGCCTTCCTTATCAAGGAGCATCTTAGCTACCTTGCAGTTGGGGCAGGTTGCGCTTGTAAAGAGCAGAACTCTCTTAACTTCCTTTGCGCATTCGCACTTTTCTTCTGCTGTGATGTCAACGTTACCGTGCTTGAGAATTGACTTTTCAATGATGTAGTCCTGACGGTGCTTGAATTCCTGGCTCTTACCTGCGTTCCAGTTCTGAACGGGACGGTAGTAGCCTGTAATTCTTGAGTAAACCTCAGTTTTCTTTCCGCAGTCGGGACATTCGTAAACTTCACCGTTGATGTAACCGTGTTCACGGCAGATTGAGTATGTAGGTGAAAGGGTGTAGTAAGGAAGTGAGTAGTTTTCTGCAATCTTTCTTACTAGGTTAGCAGCAGCCTTCCAGTCGCTCATCTTTTCACCGAGGAATGCGTGGAATACAGTACCTGAGGTGTAAAGAGTCTGAAGTCCGTCCTGAATGTCAAGTGCATCAAATACATCATGAGTATAACCAACGGGAAGATGTGAGGAGTTGGTGTAGTAGGGTGTTTCGTCCGCTGTCTTAGCTGCTGTGATAATTGAGGGATAACGTGCTACGTCGTGCTTTGCAAGACGGTAGGTTGTTGATTCAGCAGGAGTTGCTTCGAGGTTGTAAAGGTCACCGTACATTTCCTGATAGTCTGAAAGACGCTCTCTCATATGGTTGAGAACATTCTTTGTGAATTCCTGAGCTGTCTCGTGAGTAAGATCCTTACCGATCCAGTTAGCGTTGAGACAAGCTTCGTTCATACCGATAAGACCGATTGTTGAGAAGTGGTTGTTGAATGTTCCGAGATAGTGCTTTGTGTAAGGATAAAGACCTTCGTCAAGAAGCTTTGTAATAATTGTTCTCTTAATCTTAAGTGAACGTGCAGCAATATCCATCATCTTGTCCAGACGTCTGTAGAAATCTTCCTCAGTTGTTGAAAGGAAAGCGATTCTGGGCATATTGATTGTTACAACGCCTACTGAACCTGTTGATTCACCTGAACCGAAGAAGCCACCTGACTTTTTACGGAGCTCTCTCAGGTCGAGACGAAGTCTGCAGCACATTGAACGAACATCTGAGGGCTCCATATCGGAGTTGATGTAGTTTGAGAAGTAGGGTGTGCCGTATTTTGAAGTCATTTCAAAGAGAAGCTTGTTGTTCTCTGTCTCTGACCAGTCAAAGTTCTTTGTGATTGAGTATGTGGGAATGGGATACTGGAAGCCTCTGCCGTTAGCGTCGCCTTCAATCATAACCTCGATGAATGCGCGGTTAACCATATCCATTTCCTTCTGGCAGTCCTTGTAGTAGAAATCCATTTCCTTGCCGCCTACAATAGCCTTCTGCTCTGCAAGGTCAGCGGGAACAACCCAGTCAAGAGTGATGTTTGTGAAGGGAGCCTGAGTACCCCAACGTGAGGGAGTGTTTACGCCGTAAATGAATGACTCGATGCACTTTTTAACCTGTTCGTAGGAAAGGTTGTCTGCCTTTACGAAAGCTGCAAGATATGTGTCAAATGAGGAGAAAGCCTGAGCGCCTGCCCATTCGTTCTGCATAATGCCGAGGAAGTTAACCATCTGGTTGCAGAGAGTTGCAAGGTGCTTGGGAGGAGCTGAGCTGATTTTGCCTGTTACGCCGCCGAGTCCTTCCTGGATGAGCTGCTTAAGTGACCAGCCTGCACAGTAGCCTGTAAGCATTGAAAGGTCGTGAAGATGAATGTCACCTGCTCTGTGAGCGTTTGAAATTTCATCATCGTAGATTTCTGAAAGCCAGTAGTTAGCTGTGATTGCACCTGAGTTTGAAAGAATAAGACCGCCTACTGAATATGTAACGGTTGAGTTTTCCTTAACTCTCCAGTCAAGGTCCTTAACGTATGAGTCAACAACATCCTTATAGTCAAGAATGGTGGACTTCATGTTACGGATTTTTTCTCTCTGCTTTCTGTAGAGAATGTAAGCCTTGGCAATATCATCGTAGCCTGCTTTGATAAGGACTGATTCAACGCTGTCCTGGATATCCTCAACGGAAACCTGACCGTCGCTGATTTTTTCTGCATAATCTGCAGTAACCTTTAAAGAAAGCAAATCGATAATGTCTTCGTTGTATGCTTTATTCTGAGCTTCAAAGGCCTTGGTGATTGCTTTTGATATTTTCGCAATATCAAAGTCTGTGACTTTACCGTCACGTTTTACTACTGTGTACATTTGTCTTCCTCCTTAATTTTCTTTTTTATATATGATTATTTTTTTACGCAAAGAGCGAGCATTGATATTCTAGCAGATAAGGTGTCCATTTGTCAACAGTAAAATACAATATTTTGAAAATATTTTTTTAGAAACCCCAAGATATTGTGTTTGTTTTCTGAAAATAAGGCGTTTTGCCGTATACAGCTGTCGCCTTTGCAACATCGGTTTGCAGTTGCGACACAAAACGGGCAAAAAAACAGCCGGCAAGAAAATCTTGCCGGTTGAAATATCGGTTGAATAGTTGATTATTAAATCAGAAGTGAGCTACACCGCATTCACAGAAACGGTTACGGTTAATTTTGAACATCATTGAAATGAGCATCTTGAGAGCCCAGAGGAACTTAGCCCAGCCGGTTGCGTGATGGCAATCGCAAGTGCAGTCGTCACCGTAGGTTGAGCCGATTTTTGAAAGCCAGGAAATTACGCCGTCGTTAACATCGCTGAGATTGTATGAACGACCCTGAGCGTCGATTGTAACTGCGCCTGAAAATTCACCTGTGTAATTGGTGTCATACGCTACATATTCCCAGGTTTCGTGGTGCTTGTCTTTACCGATTGATGTGTTGAATGACTCAAAGGTTGTGTATCTGCAGGTGTATGAATGTGCGGTTGAGTTCTTGATAGCGTCCCAGAGCTTTGTGCCGTAGATATCAAATGATGCAACGGAGTCCTTCTTGCACACAAAGAGCCAGATGGGAAGGTCAGCGATTGTTGTAAGCTCTTTTGTTGTGGGTGCATATGTAGGTGAAATAAGAACAAGTGCTGAGAAAAGGTCGGGGCTTGCAACTGCAAGTCTTGTAGCAAGCTTACAGCCTTCGTCCCATGAAACAAGGTAAATTCTTTCCATGTCGATGTTTGCTGAGTTCTTGCTGATGAAATCAGTAATCATAGCCTGAAGTGATTCTCTTACATAGCTTTCGTTTTCAACAAGTCCGCCGATATAGGATTCAATGGGCTGAGGACGTGTGAGAACAATGTAAGCACCGGCTGCATCATAGAAACGCTTCTGATAAGTATCTGTTGACCAGAGAGGGAAGCTTGTTTCTCTCAGCTCTGCGCCCTTGTCGCTGTTGTTTCTTGTTTTACCGATAAAGAAAACAACGGGGAATTTTTCAGTGCTTGCAACAACACCTTCAAGAGGTGAAGAGTACTGATATTCTGTGATGTAGCCCTTTGTTGTGGGGCCTTCACCGCTTCTGAAGTTGCCTCTTGCGATTTCGTGCTCCTCTGTTTCCACTACTGCAGCAAAGCTGAAGATGCCGCAAGATGAAAGCATAAGAAGGCAAAGGATAAGTGAAATTACTCTTTTTGTTGTTTTAGTGAACATTTTCTTAGTTACCTCCTGTAATTATATAATGTAATTATAATACCATTTAATTATACTTGCCAGAATTACCCTTGTCAAGATTTATAAATAAGAATTGATGCGATTTCATAAGAATTTCATATAACAAGCAAAATGTACGCCCATTACACCTGCAATTCGCATCGAAATATAGATATGTTATACAATATATGTAATAATTCTTCTGAAATTTTGTCCAAAATATTGACAATTCGCTTCATTTGCTATATTATATTCCTTATAATATGGCGGTAAAATACGCAATATAACAAATTAACGGTAACAGACAAACCGTAAAAAAGGAGTTATGAAGAATGGAATTATTGACTTATGCAATTCCCGCTGTAGGCATAGTTGCACTTCTGTTTGCATTTATGCTTTCAATGAAAATCAAAAAGCAAAGTCCCGGTAATGAAAGAATGCAGGAAATTTCTTCTGCTATTCATGAGGGCGCAAAGGCGTTTCTTTTTGCTGAGTATAGAATACTTGTATTCTTTATCCTCGCCCTTTTTATTGCAATCGGCTTTGCAATTTCCCGGGGCTCGGCAATCAGCTTTTTAATCGGTGCTCTCTTCTCAATTGTTGCAGGCTACTTCGGAATGAGCGTTGCTACCAAGGCTAATGTAAGAACTGCCGAAGCTGCTTCGAAGGGCGGAATGAAAAAAGCTCTTTCCATTGCTTTTTCAGGCGGTGCGGTAATGGGTATGTGCGTTGCAGGTCTGGGTCTTTTCGGTATTGCTGCAATTTATGCTCTTACAGAGAATGCGGATTATCTTTTCGGCTTCAGTCTCGGTGCTTCATCAATTGCACTTTTTGCCCGTGTAGGCGGCGGTATTTATACAAAGGCCGCTGACGTAGGCGCTGACCTTGTAGGTAAGGTTGAAGCAGGTATTCCCGAGGACGACCCCAGAAACCCCGCAGTTATTGCTGATAACGTTGGTGACAACGTAGGTGACGTTGCAGGTATGGGCGCCGACCTTTTCGAAAGCTATTCAGGCGCAATTGTATCTGCAGTTTCACTGGGCTTTACCGCTTTTGTAGGTTCGTCAACAAAGCCTCAGGGAGTTATCTTCCCTCTTGTTATTTCAGCTGTAGGCGTTCTTGCTTCAATTGTTTCGACCTTCTTTGTAAGGGGCGGAGTAAAAGATCCCCACAAGGCACTTAAGGGTGCAACCTACGTTTCCTCAGCGATTGTTGCTGTTGCAACACTTACGCTCAGCCACTTTATGCTCGGTACACTCAGATATGGTATCTCAGCGGTTTCAGGTATTGTTGTAGGCTCACTTATCGGTATTATTACTGAGCTTTATACCTCTGATGCTCACAAGGCAGTTCAGAAGATTGCTCAGCAGTCAGAGACAGGTTCAGCAACAAACATTATTTCAGGTATGGCAGTAGGTCTCAGATCAACAGCCTTCCCGATTCTTCTTATCTGTGTAGGTATCTTTGTTTCATACTTCTGCTGTAAAAACATTTCAGTAGGTGCAGGTATTTACGGTGTTGCTCTTGCTGCAGTAGGTATGCTTTCAACAACCGGCGTAACCGTTGCCGTTGACGCATACGGACCTATTGCTGACAACGCAGGCGGTATTGCTGAAATGTCAGGTCTTGACCACAGTGTAAGAGAAATCACAGATAAGCTTGACTCAGTAGGTAACACAACAGCTGCTATCGGTAAAGGCTTCGCCATCGGCTCAGCTGCTCTTACAGCCCTTGCTCTGTTCTTCTCATATTCTCAAGCAGTTTCGCTTGATGTAATGGGTATTAACATTCTTAACTATAAAGTAGTTATCGGTCTTTTCATCGGCGGTGTTCTTCCCTTTGTATTCTCAGCCTTTACAATGGACAGCGTAAGTAAGGCCGCATACAAGATGATTGAAGAGGTACGCCGTCAGTTCAGAGAAATTCCCGGTATACTTGAAGGCAAAGCAAAACCGGATTACAACTCCTGCGTTTCAATTTCAACTACAGCTGCCCTTAAGGAGATGATTGTTCCCGGTCTTCTTGCAGTGTTTTGTCCCCTTCTTGTGGGCTGCATTCTCGGTGTTGAAGCTCTCGGCGGACTTCTTGCAGGCGCACTTGTAACAGGTGTTCTTCTTGCAATCTTTATGTCAAACTCAGGCGGTGCGTGGGACAACGCAAAGAAATTCATTGAAGGCGGTGTTTATGGCGGTAAGGGCGGCACTTCACATAAGGCTGCTGTTGTAGGTGACACAGTAGGCGACCCCTTCAAGGATACATCAGGCCCCTCAATCAACATTCTCATTAAGCTTATGACAATTGTTGCACTTGTTTTCGCAAAGCTCTTTATGCTTATCGACAGCGGTGCAGGACTGCTTAATTAACCGAAATATTAATATAGTATAGCATTTTTCAGCGTGTCGGGAAAATCCGGCACGCTGAGTTTTTATGGTAAAATTGTGGAACAGCTTTGAAGAAAATTTGAACAAGTGTCGAAAAACACGAAAATATCATTATAATCGTATCTTTATAATTCTTAATAATAATTAATAAATCTTAATTGTATGTTGAAATAAATTTATTAAATTTAAATCTATCGTTCATTTGTGAACGGTTGAAATTTAATGGAGGTAAATTTATGAAACTATGTAAGAAAACCCTGAGTGTAGTTCTGTCTATACTCATCATGGTCAGCTGTATGAGCGTATGCTTCGCTCCCATTGAAGCTCATGCTTCAGCTACCAATCCGACAAATGCTGAATTGAAGGCTGCGTTTGATGCAATCACTGACGGCAAGGTGTTAACCAACGGTGACGGTTCGACTCTTAACGCAGCTGAGTACTTGTACTACTATGCAAAATCAAAGCACAGTACAAGCTCAGGCACTCTTGGCGGCAGCTACAACAGTCACTCGCTGACAACCTACAACAATAACACTACCGTTAACCTTAACGACAACGCAACCAGTGCTACCGGTTCAACTCATGCAGCTCTCATTGACTCACTTATGCCTGTAAGCGGTGTGCAGGACGACACGAAATATAATACCAATAAGAAAACCGGTAATTATGTTGTATGGGGTTGGCCTGATTTTGACACAAGCAAGCTTTCTTATTCAGTAACAAGCGCTAAAAACTTTTCTGTAAAAGTTACGGCTAACCTTGAAAAGTATCTTCTTGCCTGTAAATCAGTTTCTGACATCGAATCGACCATACTTTTAGGTGTTACATACACATATAACCACAAGGTAGCCAGCGGTTACAAGACAAAGGCGGAAAAATACGACTGGACAAACACACGTAGACGTTGGAGATGGTCAACAAGCTCATGGCATGTACTGTCCGGTGCACCGGGAAGAACAGTCAACAGCAGCAACACACAGGCTTATAAAGACATCAATGCATTTAATGATCATTTTATCAAAAATAATCTTTACAAAACCACTCTTAAGGAACTTTGCGAAAAGAGCGCAACAGAAATTGCAACACTTATTACCAATAACAATACAGCTTATGCAAAGCTTAATTCCTACAGCTCGAATGTAAAGAATCATTTCTTCCCCATAAGTGAAGTTGATACATTCATTGCTAACTGCGTTTACGCTCAGAAGGTAATCAATGCAAAGCCTGCAATTACAGGTCTCAATTCAGCTATGGCGGCCGGTTATGATGTCAACAATCTTGCTGAAATGGAGTCAATCTATACCGCTCAGAAGCCCAACCTTGACTTCCTTTCAGATAAGCAGGATATTATCACTTATGTTGCAACAAATTATGACGGCTATTCAACCTTCTCTCTTGAGGCTGCAACTGCATTTATGGACAAGCTCTTTGACGATATCGAGCTTTATAAAATCAGAGAGATCAAAAATGCTGTCGATACTCTCCGTGCACAGT
This sequence comes from Acutalibacteraceae bacterium, assembly GCA_045121655.1. Classification (GTDB taxonomy): domain Bacteria; phylum Bacillota; class Clostridia; order Oscillospirales; family Acutalibacteraceae; genus UBA6857. The sequence goes on from JBGVGM010000154.1 coordinate 20,142, forward strand.
ATCCCGATGCAGAAGCTATAAAAACAATTGATACCGATGCAGACGGAAACTACATAAATGACAACCTTACTCTCTGGACAAGCTACGATATTATGCTCGGCTATACAAACGCTCTTGAGGGCTTTAAAGCCGAAAACGTTGCCGCAGTATTTACCGAAGGCACAACATACGTTTATGATTTCAGATCAGAGCTTAAGTTTGAATGGGATAAGAGAGAAGCTGAAGAACAGTATGAGTCCTTCTATGCATGGTTCCTTCCTCTTATTTATCAGGATCTTACTGCTTATACAACAGAGGAAATTATAAACTCAGGTATTCCTGCAACAACTCCCAACATTTCCAACGCAATATCAAAGAAGTCTGCTTATACAACTATGTATAATAAGTATACTGCTCTTATTGGTGCAGATACAATGAAGCTTATCTTCGGCGACGGTGAAAACGCTCTCGGTTATATCATCGACGATTATATTGCAAGACTTTATGATGTTATTCTCGCAAGACTTACCTCAGAGGTTGACACAGCAGTAGGCTACTACAACGCATACGGCAAAATCACCCTCGACAACTTTGTTGCAGTTAAGGAAGCAGTAGACAGAGTTGAAAGAAACATCTGGGATTTCATCAACAAGAACAATCCTTCAATTATTTCCTCAACTCTCAGAACAAACTACAACAAGCTCAGCACTCTTCTCAATCAGTACAACAGCTTCGTAGCAGGTAATGGCCTTTCAGGCTTTACACAGAGCCACCTTCACGATTCAAACGGTGTATTCATAACCCGTGAGCCCTGGGTTGACGACCTTGCAAGAGAGACAGGGGAAGACTACGATGTAACAGAAAAAAGAATTCTCGATACAATCAAGAAGCTTGACGCTTTCCTTATCAGTAACGACTTCACAGAGCTGGTTGATATTGACCAGGACCCCGATAAGGATATCCTTCTCAGCGACTTCATCAAGCAGTCAATGTCAGAGGTGTTCTATACAGACAAGTTCGTAAATATGCTTATGAACATCGTTTATCCTGCTCTTGCTTCAACTCTCGAGGATGTTTACAACGGTCTTCCCAAAACTTATGATACGGGCATCTGGGGTATAGGTTCAGTTAACCTTTCCTATAACTCACTTGCAGAAATTATCAATAAAACAGGTATCGGTATCTATCCCAATCAGGTTGACGACTTTATTGCAAACGGTTACGGCACAGCCAAGACCCAGCTTTCAAAGGCATCCACATGGAAGGCTCTTCAGGACAAGGACGGCAACCTTACACTTGACTGGGGTATCGATTCAATCAAGCCCGAAAACTACAGCTCAACATCAGCTTACCTTACTGCTAAGAAGAATAAGTTCCTCGGAGCTATGGCTGAATCCTTCGATGCAATCCTTCCTCTTGTAAGAGTTCTCCTTGCAGATAAAGACGATATGACTCTTACCGCAACACACGCCGGCTCAGCAAGTAAGAGTATATTCTCACTTGACGGTGACCTTGTGCTCAATGCAGACGGCTGTGCAGGTTATTCAGATGTTGTTGTTCCCATTCTTGAGGCCTTCGGCTGTTCAGGAATCCAGAATTACAACACAGTCAAGAATTACACAACCTCAAGACAGTTCGTAGATGCAATCTTCAATCCCATTATCAACCTCATTGAGGTTAAGCTTGCAAATGCTCCTGCAGAAACAATCTGCTCAATTCTTCCCAACCTTGCTTATGGAATTCCCTTTGATAAGCTGTGGGATCTTATCGACCTTCTCAATATCAGAATTTACTACACAGTTGACGACTCAATTCTCGGTATCAAGGTTATTGACAAGGCTCATGTTGATGTTAAGTTCAATACCTTCCTTAAGAAGGATTCACTTCCTCTTGACTTTGATATTTCAAACTTCTCCTCAACACTTAAATATATCCTCGGCTCAATGCTTCCGGGTATTGACTTCGATAAGCTTCCTATTCTCAACTCAGGTAAGTTCATAAGGCACGCAAAGCTTAATCAGAATGCTTCAACTCTCCGCCATACAGGCAAGAGACTTAACTTTGAAGCTGACAAGGCAGATGTATTTGTAGAATTCCTCTACTATCTTGCTTCCTGCCTCGGTGATGAAGCCTTTGTTGAAGAGCTTCTTAATGCGTTTATGCCTACAGACGACGGCTCAAGCGCTCTTACACCTGAGGTAAGGGAAATTGTAACAAATATTTACTCCAATCCCGATATGGCGATTGCCGCTGTAATTGAGCTGCTCAATCAGCAGGAATATGCACTTGAGAATTACAATTGGTATGACGGTACAGTAGGCGGTACTGTTGAAGGCATCACACCTGCAAACGAGGTTTACCTCAGCTACAGCAACAACTGGACAAAGGAAACTGCAGATTATGTTGAAGCCAACATTGATGAGCTCGTTGATGTAATTATGGAAATGGCTGAAAGCGACCTTGACCTTGGCGCAGAAATCACAAAGCTTATCAATTCACTCTTTACAAACAAAACACTTACCGACCTTGCAAAGGCTGTTGCAGGTGTTTCCACAATCCTTCCCGAAAAGGCTCTCGATATAATCGAAAAAGAGCTCAGCATTGATCTCACAGTATTCAATCAGTATGCTGACCTTGCAGATGACCATAACTGGGGCTTTGAGGATGGCGACCGTGACGGCTTTATTGAAGCAATCCTTTCAATGCTTTCACCTCTTAAGCCTCTTTACGGCGTAATCTTCTTTGAAGAAAACCTCACTCTCTTCAAGGATGTAAACAATAAAGACCTTGTAACCTTCTACGGTAACGACGGTTATGATGCAGCAATCGTTCCTCTTCTTGAGGCTCTCGGCTGTGACCTTCTTGAAGGCACATATAACGGCGCTAATGCAGAAGCCGGCGTAAGAGCAATTATCAAGTCAATTACTGCAAAGCTTGACAAAATTGCCACTGACCCCATCAATGAGCTTCTCAACGTGCTTCCCGGCCTTCTTTACTACGCAGCAAGCGGTGCTCTCACAACAGGTGTAAGAAATATTCTTCACCCCGTTTATGTAATTCTCGACACAATCCGTCCTCTTTACAATATTGACCTTAACGCAATGCTTGATCTCAGCGCTCTTGAGATTGATATCAACGACCTCGGTCTTGATTTCCTTATCAATATGGTTGAAAAAGCATCAGGTCTTAAGCTGGATGCAGCTGAAACTGTAATTTACGATATCTGCAAGATTATCGGCACAGATTACACATCAAAGAGTGCTTTTGTAGGCGAAGGCCGCAAGGGTGCTTACACTGAAGGCGTATTCGACAGAGCTGATATGATTACCGTTGTACTCAGCCTTCTTCTCGAGCTTCTTGAGGACGAAGAAAACGCTGCAGCATTTGATAAGATGCTTCAGTCTGAAAACCTTTCAGCAGCACTTCTTAACCTTGTAAACGGAGTTGATCCCGAAACAAAGCAGATCAATTGGATGTACTACTTCGGCGAAGATCACGACTTCACAGAATCCGATTTCGATTTAGGTATCGACATTGTACCTACACTTTACTCACTTGAGTACCCCAACGACTGGACAGAAGAAAGTGCAGAATATGTTGACGAAAATCTCGACGACATTATTGCTGAAGTATTGGCTGCAACAGGCAACGAGGGCAAAGACCTCGGTACAATTATCAGCGAAGAATTCAACCTTTACTCAACAGAAACTGTTCAGGAGCTTGCTGATTCAATCAAGAAAGCTCTCCAGGAATTCGATGAAACACTTCTTGAAGCAGCTAAGGTAGTTCTTGACGCTGACCTTAAGGCTCTTTCAGAGTACACAGCTCCCGAAGGTATTGACACTTCAGAGGAATTTGTAGCAGCTCTTACAGATATACTCGCCACAATTCCCGGCGTTGTTGACTGGCTCTTCAAGGGTGAAGATTACAGATTCTTCACAGGCACAAAGAAGGATGCTGACGGCGAATACATCTATAATGATATTATTACAATCAAGGGTGCAGAAGGCTACAAGAAGGGTATCGTTCCCATCCTCGAAGCACTCGACTGTAAGAACATTCCCACAGGCGAAGAAGAAAACCTTGTTGAGCTTGCACTCACATCACTCTTCACAAGAGTTGACGAAATCCTTGCAGACCCTGCAAACGAGCTTCTCGCTGTTCTTCCCAACCTTATTTACTTCCTCAACGCAGACGGCCTTACAGCAAGCGTTTATAATGCACTGGGCGCACTTCACGCTCTTGCAGAGGCTGTAAACGCATTCGGCGGTGAACCTCTTGATATCAACACTGCCTTCGGTCTTGACCTTTCAAAGCTCTCATTTGTTGATGTAATCGGTATTCTCGAAACAGAAACAGAGCTTGACCTTACACCTGTAAAGGAAACCTTCTGCTATCTTGCTCTCGGTACAATCAAAACCTATCCCTCACTCAGCGGTGAATATGCTTATAAGATGACATACACTGAAGGTGAAGGCAGAAAGGATATGATTACCCTTATCCTTACAGCTCTTCTTCAGGTTATCAACATTGAAGAAAACGCAGACATTTTCAGAGAATTCCTGGGTGAAGATGTTTATACAGTGATTCTCAATATCCTCAACCTTGAAGAATTCGATATGCTTGAGATTGATTATCTCTGGAAAGAATACGCAAACACAGACAAGACATTCTCAGCACTTGAAACTTCAGTTCTTTATGCAGGTCACGAATACGGTCCCAGATATACCGAGGAAATGGCTCAGTATATTGCAGACAACGTACAGACCTTCATTGACAACATTGTGTACCTTTTAGGCATTGAAGTTAACGGTGAAACAGTTAACAGCCTTGAGGATATTCTCAACTCACTTGTTAACGGCTCACTTTATAACAGCAAAAACGCTGAGGCTGTTCTTGATGTTATGAAGAATGCTGCAGCTGAAGTTGAAAAGCTTGACCAGAGCGGACACGTAAAGGCTCTTATCAAGACTTCACTTGGAGTAGACCTTGATGCATGGGATAGCTACACTGTACCCGCATTTGAAGATGACAGAGCAATGTTCACTCAGACAATCTGCGAAATCCTTGCTCCTGCATATCCCATTCTCAAGTGGGCTCTTTGCAACGAAAACTTCACATTCTTCGTTGATGAAGAGAAAAATGATGTTGTAACCATTCTCGGCGCAGAAGGCTATGCTTACGGTATCATTCCTCTTCTTGAGGTTCTTGAGTGCGACGACCTTCTCACTCCCGATGCTTACTACGCAGCTGTCGAAGCTGACGACAACGCAATGGTAACAGCTATTCTCGATGCACTCTTCAACAGACTCGATGCAATTATGGCTGCTCCTGCTGATGAAATCCTTGAGATTCTTCCCAACGTGATTTACTTCATCAACTCAGGCGGACTTGATGTTTGCTTCAAGAATGCTCTCCATGCAGTATACGGTCTTCTCGATGCACTTGAACCCCTTGTTGAAGTTGACCTTTACGAGCTTATTAATGTAAGACTTGACGAGGTAACATTTGAAAGTCTCTTCGAGCTTGCTCTTGAGCTTATCAAGGAAGAAACCGGCTACGAATTTGCTTCAGTTGACGCAAATGCTCTTCTTGAGCTTACAGTAGGTAAGCTTGTAACCTACGAATCAGCCAACGGTGAAACTCTCTACAAGATGGTATATCAGTCAGAGACAGCTAAGGCTGAAATGGTAACAATTGCACTGAGACTTCTCATCACCTTCCTTATGACCGAGGATAACAGAGAAACTGCAATTTCTCTCCTCAAGGAAAAATTCAATATGGATAAGGATGCTGAAAAGTATGTAAGAGCAGCACTTGATGCAATTGCAGACTGCACAGTAGGCACCCACCTTGGTATGGACAGTGCTCTTGCAACAGTTTACTATCTCTTCTACGGAGCAGATATGGCTGCAGGCGGAGCTGCTGACGGCAAGAAGGATCTTGACAAGGCATGGAAGGCTAAGCTTAAGGAGCTGGGCTATTCAGACAATAAGGATGAACAGTCTGTTGGTAACCTTATCACAGATATCCTTGACATCGTATTCAACGACCAGGGTAATGTTCCCGAAGATGGCGGTAACGACGTTCTCGATAAGGACGGTCTTGCGTCCAACGGCTTTATCAGCTTCTTCCAGAGAATCAGGATTTTCTTCGAAGAAATCGCTGCATTCTTCAGAGAGCTGTTCAGCTTCGGTAAATAAAAATGATAATCCCCCCGATTTCGGGGGGATTTTTATCCCACTAAACAGAAAACCACCTGAAACCCCATTAAGGCTTCAGGTGGTATATTTTTAGCTTCAGATTACTGATTCAATGAACTTGCTGAAAGCGGCCTGTCCCTTTTCGTCACGCTTGTAAACGCCTGCGTGTTCAAGCACCTTTGAAAATACCTTTCCAACCTCGTCCTGAACAATCTTTTCAGCATTGTCCTTTGTAAAGGTGTAGTTGCTTCTGAATGAGTCAGCCCACTCCTTGTGCTTTGCGGTAAGCTCGTTATCTGCGAGGTCTGCACCGGTTACAAGTGCTTCTTCAACAAGCTTAAGCTCGGTCTTGAGTCTTGCAGGAAGAACAGCAAGTCCCATTACTTCAATAAGACCGATATTTTACTTCTTGATGTTGTGAAGCTCCTTGTGGGGATGATAAACACCGTCGGGATGCTCTTCGGTTGTGATGTTGTTACGAAGAACAAGGTCGAGCTCGTAGTTTTCGCCCTTCATTCTTGCAATAGGTGTAATTGTGTTGTGTTTTTCTCCGTCAGTTTCAGCAAAAATGAATGCGTCCTTGTCAGTGTAAGCTCTCCATGCAGTGAGAATCTTTTCGCCAAGCTCTACGAGTCTGTCGCTGTCCTTACCTGAAAGTCTGATAACGGACATAGGCCACTTTACTGTAGCAATTTTAACGTCGGGATAATCCTTTGAGGTGAACTCTTTTTCTGCGGGAGCCTTAGCCATTGCGAATTCATAGTTACCGCCCTGGAAATGCTCGTGAGCAAGAATTGAACCGCCTACAATAGGAAGGTCGGCGTTTGAGCCGATAAAGTAATGAGGGAAGAGCTTAACGAAGTCAAAGAGCTTTTTGAATGCCTTGCCGTCAATTACCATAGGTGTGTGGCTGCCGTTGAAAACGATGCAGTGCTCGTTGTAGTAAACATAGGGTGAATACTGGAAGCCCCACTGCTCGCCGTCAATCTCAATTGGAATAATTCTGTGATTCTGTCTTGCAGGGTGGTTGATTCTGCCGCGGTAGCCCTCGTTTTCCTTGCAGAGAAGGCACTTGGGATATGAGCTATTCTTTGCGTTTCTTGCAGCAGCAATAGCCTTGGGGTCTTTTTCGGGCTTTGAAAGGTTGATTGTAATATCAATTTCACCGTACTCAGTTTCAGTCTTCCACTTCATATCCTTTTTGATACGGTAGCGGCGTATGTAGTCGGTGTCGCGACTTAATTTGTAGTAGTAATCAGTAGCCATTTCGGGTGAGATTTCATAAAGCTCGTTGAAGTCTGCAATAACCTCGCTGGGTCTTGGCACAAGAGCAGACATAACCTTTGTATCGAAAAGGTCACGGCTTGTAATATCGTCTTCGATAAGACCTGTTTCAACTGCGAATGAAAGGATTTCGCTGAGGATTTCCTCAAGGTCGCCGTATTCGCATTCGCCTTCAGGCTCATTGTATTCGTCAAGATTAAGGATTTCAAGAATACGGTTGACGGTGTAAATCTCGTCGTCCTTTTCAATAAGACCGCATTCAAGTCCGTAGTTAATAAGCTTTCTGATACTTGTATTAATCATAATGCTTCCTCCGTTTTAGTTTTCTACCTTTAATAATACACCAGAATGCACTCAAAAATCAACAACTACGGGATTAATTTTTATGTTGAAGTAAAATAAATTATGTGATATACTTAGAGTTGAAGAAAACCACAGATTTTTCTTAACAGATAAGAGAATAAAGGAGTTAAAAATATGAGTGCATATTGTTGGTTTGATTACAGCACGGTTATTCTTACGGGGGCCTCAAGCGGTATTGGCAAAGACCTTGCCGTAAGACTTATAAAAGACCACGGCTGCAATATAATCGGTATTGCCCGCAACGTGGAAAGACTTGAGGGTGTAAAAACAGAGCTTGGCTCTCTCGGTCACAAATTCACTTATTATTCTATGGACGTATCAAAAAAGGAGAGCTGGGAAAGCCTCAAAAACGATCTTGTGGAAAAAGGCATACAGGCAGATATTCTTATAAACAACGCCGGTATTCTTCCGAAGTTTGACTGCTTCCTTCACTACAATGACAGCGATATTTCAAAGACCATGAACATCAACTTCTATTCGGCAGTTTACTCCATGGAGGTTATGATGCCCTACATTATGCAGTCGGAAAGAGCGGGTATTCTCAATATTGCCTCCTCTGCGGCACTTTGCTCACTTGCAGGTACGTCACTTTATTCCGCAAGCAAAGCGGCACTTAAATCTTTCACCGATGCTATCAGAGAAGAGGTAAGAGGAAAGTGCTACATCGGTCTTTTCTGCCCGGGCTTTACAAAGACAAACATTCTTCAGAGCCAGGGCGACGTTGCTTCAGGTGCGCAGAAGGTGATGGATTTCATCAGTACTGACTGCGACAAGATGGTTGATATGATAATCAAGGGCTTATGGCAGAAGAAGGCTAACCGTGTGCTTGGTGCTGATGCGAAGCTTATGGCTGAGGGCAACAAAATTGCCGGAGCAAAGTTCAATTTTATTTGCAGTCAGGTTATGAGACTTTCAAAGGTCAGCCTTTTTGAGGATATATTCACATAAACAAAGAGATGAACACTTGCCTCTCCCTCCGGGAGAAGTTTTTTGCTGCAAAACATAAATACAGAGCCAAGAGAACATCTCTTTATATTTGTAGTTCTTGCAAAAAAACAAACCATTGTATCAGCTGAATTCAGCCTTTACAATGGTTTTTGTTTTACATAGATTATTTCATGAGTCTTCTGATTACAGCTTCGCAGTCTGCAGCGTCCATAATCTTGGGTACGGGATAAAGGGGATTGCCTTCCTTAAGCGCACGCTTAACGATTGTGGGAATGTCTTCTTCCTTGATGCAATCGAACTTATCCTGAATGTTCATGTTCTTGTTCATAGTCTTGATAGCTTCGATGAATGCTTCAGCCTTTTCCTTGTCTGTACCGTCTGTCTTAACGCCTGCGATAACTGCAAGCTTTGCAAGACGGGCGTGAGCTGTTTCACCGTAATATTCAAGAACGTAGGGAAGAATAACTGCGTTTGCAAGACCGTGAGGAATGCCGTAGAAACCGCCGAGATTGTGAGCGATTGCATGAACATAACCAACATAAGCTCTTGTGAATGCCATACCTGCATAGTATGAAGCCTTGAGCATTGTTTCTCTTGCTTCGATATTCTTGCCGTCGTTGTAAGCTGTTTCAAGAGATTCGAAAATCATCTTTGTAGCCTTTTCAGCGTACATTTCAGTTGACTTAACATTACTTCTGCCGATGTAAGCCTCAACTGCATGAGTGAGAGCGTCCATACCTGTTGTTGAAGTGATGTGAGGGGGAAGACCTGTTGTAAGCTCAGGGTCAAGCACTGCGTACTTGGGTCTGAGTCTGGGGTCGTTGATTGCGTTCTTTTCGTGAGTCTTACGGTCACTTACAACAGCTGCAAGTGTAACTTCTGAACCTGTACCTGCTGTTGTGGGAACTGCAAAGAGAGGAGGAAGCTTATGTACAAGCTTGAGAACGCCGCGCATTCTTCTTACGGGAATTTTCGGGTTAGAAACTCTAGCACCTGCTGCCTTTGCGCAGTCCATAGGTGAACCGCCGCCGAAAGCGATAAGACCTTCGCAAGCGTTGTCAACATAAAGCTGACGTGCATCTTCAATGTTTTCAATTGAGGGGTTGGGTTCTGTGCCGTCGTAAACAACATATTCAACGCCTGCCTTTGTCATCTCTTCAAAGAGAGAATCAAGAAGGTGAATACCCATAAGACCCTTATCTGTTACAACAAGAACTTTGTTTACGCCCTTACTCTTAATGAATTCGGGAAGCTTACGGATTGCGCCGGGGCCCTCAAGTGTTTCGGGTTCTGACCAGTCAAAAGCAAACATAGCAATCTTAAAAACTGACTGATATGTTCTGAAAAAAGCTTTCTTTAACTGCCACATCTGAAATCATCCTTTCAAAATATAATAGCTTTTGCATTGCTATGTTTTATAATACTATCTTTTAAGCTTTATTTCAAGAGAAAAAGGAAAATTTTACTGTTTGTTGATTTTTTAATTCTTACAATTCTTAAATGTATACTAAGAAAGAGTTAAATTCTTGTAATGGGATTTTTTCTGTGGTATACTTTATATGATTATAAAATAAAGAGGTTTAAAAAATGCATATTACGTTTAACAATAAAATGGAGGCAAATTCTGTTACACTGTTTTTCTGCGGAAATAAATATAAGATTTCTCCAGAAAGTTCTCTTGAGCTTCCCCTTGCAACAAATAATATAAAATTTACAGCAGGCTGTGATTTATTGGATGCTTTTAAAGATATAGACGATATTGAAAAGCCAAAAAAGCTTAAAGACAAGATTTTCTATAAGCTTACAAAAACTTTTGTAGAAAAAATGCCCGAAATGGTAGTGCAGCTTGATGTTGATTATGAAATTTCTGATGTAACAGGTGACGTTACTGTTGATTTTACAGAGGGTACATATGTTGCAGGAAACGGAAAGCTTGCAGATTTCTTTGACCTTATGCCTGTAGGTTATATATTCCCTCATATTATAACTTCATGCGGAAGAGTAAGCGTGCTCAAAACTGAAGCCGTAAACAAAAAGAAGTTTTTACGTCTTTATAGAAATGTTCTTCTTTTTGTAAATTCAGGTCTGATACTTGTAGATTGGTTTTTCTTTATTCCTGAATATCTATATATAAAATTCCTTGTATCAAAATTTAATATTGAAAAGAAACTCAAAAAGCTTTATTCTATGTCTCCTGCAGAAAGAATTCTGTTTATGGAAACACAGGTTGACGATGAAGATACGGAGAAAAAGCACGGCTGCCTTACAGCAATACTGAAAGGTTTTATTGTTTTAATCGTTCTCATTTTAATCGGTGCCTGGGCAAATTCTTCAGAACCCGATATAATAATTTCAGAAGATTTTCAGTCTGTATATTACTTTGACGAAACCTTTGTAAGAACTCAGGGCAAGCTGCCCGAAGATGCAAAGAAGGCTTTTCTTGAAAACTATTCAGCCGCTTATCCTCTCGGAGACGGTGAATATGATGAAGAAAATTATTACTGCTTTGTCTATGAAGATTCGAAGGGCGAAAGATATATGTGGCTTCAGGACAACTACGATGAAGATTTTGACAAAGAATATAAGGATTATGAAAATCCTATGGTGTATAAATCCATTGGAGAACAGGAAACGGAATGAATTATGTACAGTGAACAGAACATAAAAAAAGAGCTTACGGAAGAAGTCCGCTTTATAATAAAAGAAGAAGCCACCTCAACCAACGACGAGCTTGCTTACCTTGCAAGAAACGGTGAAAAAGAAGTTACCGTTATGCTCGCTGAAAGCCAGACGGGCGGTAAGGGCAGAATGGGCAGAACCTTTCATTCCCCAAAGGGCAACGGAATTTATATGAGTATTCTTCTTCGCCCGTCATTTTTACCCGATGACTGTAATCTCCTCACACCTATGACTGCCGTGGCTGCAGTTAAAGCAATTGAAGAGGTGTTCAAGATTAAAACAGACATAAAGTGGGTAAACGATATTTACTATAACGGCAAAAAGGTTGCAGGAATACTCACCAAGGCGGCATTTTCATCGCAGAAAAAAACCGACTATGTTATCGTAGGTATCGGTATTAACCTTACTGAGCCTGAGGGAGGCTTCAACGAGGAAATCAAAGATATTGCCTCAGCTCTCAGAAAAGAGGTAACATATACCGAAAGAGACAGGCTTGTAGGTGTATTTTTAAGGGAGTTTCTTTCTTACTATAACGATATGCCAAAGCTCACCTTTTCAGAGGAATATAAAAACAGATTGCTTTATATCGGCGAAAAAATCACCGTAAGAGAAAAAGAAAACCTTTACGAAGCTACGGTAACGGGCACCGATGAAAGACTCAGATTAAAGGTGCGCACAGAAAAAGGGGAAGAAAAAACACTTTATACCGAAGAAATTACCATAAGAAAAATATAAGGAATGATGGAATTGAAAAAGAAAAACACAAAAAAGAATGTCCTTGTAATAATGGTGGCAGTTATTGCAGCGGTAATGGCCTTCTGTGCAGTGCTTACTCTCAGCGGAACGGTTTCCTTTACCGAGCCTACAACAACCGAAGCGCCCACAACTGAGGCGCCTACAACTGAGCCGCCTCCACCTCATATTACCTCAACGGCTACCATACGCTCAGCAGGTGATGTGCTTATTCACGTGCCCATTTACACTGCGGCAAAAACGGCTGAGGGCTATAACTTCGACAACGTTTTCACCTATACAGAAAGTCTTATTGAGGATTGCGACTACTTCGTTGCAAATCTTGAAACCACCCTTGCAGGCACGGGGAAGCCCTACAGCGGTTTCCCGCGCTTCAACTCACCTGACGCAATTGTGGCTTCACTTAAAAAAGCAGGGGTTGACTGTTTGCTCACGGCAAACAACCACACCTTTGACAAAAACGGTGAGGGTGTACTGCGTACACAAAGGATAGTAAAAGAGGCAGGACTTGACTATACCGGCACAAGGGAAACCGAAGATGACAAGAAGTACCTTATTGCCAAGGTCAACGACATAAATTTCGGCATAATCTGCTACACCTACGAAACACCCTCGGCTGAGGGCAGAAAGGCGCTTAACGGACTTCTTGTGGATACTGCAACCGCACCTCTCATAAACTCCTTTGACCCCGACAGTCCTGAAGAATTCTACAAGGACCTTAAGGTGCAGCTGAAAAAGATGGACAAAAAAGGTGCAGATGTAACTGTGGTTTACCTCCATTGGGGTGAGGAATACACCCTTGCACCAAACAAGGAGCAAAAGGCAATTGCACAAAAGCTCTGCGATATGGGCGTTGATGTAATTATCGGCGGACACCCCCACGTGGTTGAGCCCGTTGACCTTCTGACCTCAACTGACAAAAAGCACAAAACCGTCTGCGTTTATTCAATGGGCAACGTGCTTTCAAATCAGAGAAGAGCCTATATGGGTCTTAAAACGGGACATACGGAAGACGGACTCACTTTTGAAATGACCTTTTCAAAATACAGCGACGGCAAGGTTGTTTTTGAAAGCGTAAAAAGTATTCCCACCTGGGTGCATGTCTATAGCAGCGGTGGGAAAAAGGTATATAATATTGTACCCCTTTCAAAGAACATGGATAATAAAGCAGAAAAGCTGGGCCTTGACAAAACAGGTGACGGCTTAAGTCAGGCAAAGGCTTCATATGAAAGAACAATGGCTCTCGTCAAAGAGGGCACGGATAAATGCAACAAGTACCTTAAGAGCAAAGAGGTTGTTGTAAACTGAAAAAGGTGGGTGAAACCTTGAAGAGCGAAAGCAGAAAAACCGATTCACTGATACTTCTCTATTCCTTTACCGTACCGCTTCTTGCGGTACTGCTTTCCTATGCCTTCAAGGGACTTACACCCTTCGGCTCACGGAGCATTCTTTCCATGGACGGCTTTTCCCAGTATTATCCCATGCTGATGAATATGACCGAGGCAGTAAAAAACGGCGAGCCCTTTTACAGCTTTTCGGGAGCTTTGGGTTTTAATCTGTGGGCACAGAATGCCTACTATACAAACAGCCCCTTGTGGCTTCTCGTTTACCTTGTTCCCCATAGCGTACAGCCTCTTTTTATCGACCTTCTTGTGGCGCTGAAAATTGCTCTTGCAGGTGCGTTTTTTGCTTTCAGACTGACTAAGCGGGGAAAAGAAAAAAGCTATCAGAAACGCTTTTTTGTGTACACCTGCCTTTCTGTTTCCTATGCACTCAGCGGCTATATGCTTGCCTTTATAAATCAGCTGATGTGGACAGATGTTATCGTTCTTCTTCCTCTTGTGATTCTCGGAGCTGAAAAGCTTTTTGACGAAAGAAAACCCGCTTTATATATAATCGCTCTCTTTCTTTCAATCTGGAGCTGCTTTTATATAAGCTATATGGTGTGTATTTTTTTGTGCCTTTATTTTCTGTACCTTGCCTTTAAGGATAAAAACAGCATTAAGACGATTCTTTCAAGAGGCATACTTTTTACAGTTTCCTCTCTGATTGCTGCGGGCCTTGCAGGCGTTGTTCTTCTGCCCACAGTAAAGGCACTTTCTCTCACTATGGCAAGCGATATGGGCTTTTCGGGCGGTATCGAAATTAAATACACTCTCTTTGAAATTCTGAAAAGACTTCTTCCCTTTCAGAAGGTTTCTCTTGAATACGGCGAGCCAAATCTTTACTGCTCGGTTTTTGCCGTTGTGCTTACAGCAGTGCTTTTCTTTATAAAAAAGATTCCATTAAGAGAAAGACTTGTTTCCCTTGCATTTATTACCTTTATGTTCATTTCAATGTGCATAAACATCGGCGAATTTATCTGGCACGGCTTTCATTTCCCAAATCAGCTTCCTGCAAGACAAAGCTTTCTTGTAATTTTCCTTATACTCTCTCTTGCCTCGGTGGCATCAGATAATTTTACAGTAAAAAAAGAAAGTGTTCTTTACGGAGTGTCGTTGCTTTCGGCAGCGTGCGCTGTAATGAGCTTTATTACGGTTTTTCTCGGCAACACCTGGACGAGTCAGCTGGAGTCACTTCAAAGGTACGAAAGCTCTTTTGAAAAAATCGAAGAAAGCTTACCCGGCGGAACCTTTTACAGAATGGAGTGGACGGGAGAAAAGAAAAACAACCTTCCTCAGCAGTGCACCTATAACGGTGTGTGTTATTACTCCTCAACCATGACGGCTGATGCATATAACTTTTTCCAGAATCTTGGAATGGAGCGCTATGCCGCGCGAGTAAGCACCCACTATACGGGTACACAGATGACAGATGACCTTTTCGGAATAAAATATATTCTTACGGAAAACTTGGTTTTTAAAAAGAGTGACGAAAGGCTGAGCCTTGAAGCAAACGAAGACGCACTTCCCTTAGGTTATCTTTCAGAAAAAGATGTTCTCAGTCTCGACTTGTCTGAATACGAGGCAGGGAAAGAAGCGCAGAAGGCTCTTTTCAATTCTATTGTAAGCAGCGGCAGCGAAAACTACGACAGCGCTATAGCCTACCTTCATAAAAACGGCTTTAACCTTACAGAGTTCGATACCGACACTATCAAAGGCACAGCAAAAACTGAAAAAGACGGCGTATTTCTCTTTTCAATTCCTTACGATGAGGGATGGAGTGTAAATATTGATGGCGTAAAGGCAAAGACGAAAAAGGCGGCAGGGTATTTGCTTTCTGTAGAAATAACGGAGGGCGAGCACGAATTTGAGCTTTCTTATACTGTCCCCGGAATCAAAGAGGGTGCAGCTATAAGTCTTGTATCTCTTTTCGGCTTTTTGACAGTTGTCATATTATCTAAAAAAAGAAAAAATCAATACAAATAAAAATGAAACCGACACAAGGGAATGTGTCGGTTTTTTTGAATAAAAAAGCATAATGAGATAATACTAAGCATAGGTTTACAACAGACAGACAAAATGTCTGCTTAGTAAAACAAAGCCCAAAAAAGGAGATATCTCTATGAAAAAAGCAGTTTCTCTGATTCTTGTAATCGGTGTTGTGGCGGCACTTTTTTCACTTGCTGCCTGCGGTGACGAGGTTAAAGATGACATTACATCAATGATGGACGAAGGCTCAACCATGCTCAGCGACATCGGCGAGGATTTATCTGAAAACTTATCGGAAGCTCTCTCTGACGAAAGCACTGAAGAAGAATCCACTGAGGACACCACAGAGGAAACTTCCGGTGAAACCACAGACACTGCAGAAACCCGAAACGGCCTTATGGCAGAATAAAACCGCCCCAAGGGCGGTTTTATTCTTTGAGTGTGGAGAGTGAAGAGTGGAGTGTGAAGAGTGAGTGTGGAGAGTGAAGAGTGGAGTGTGGAGTTGTGGGGCTTCGCCGATTATATCCGTTTCAACTAATTACTTAACTTTTATATTCATTCCGCCAAATAAGATTGATAAATTCGGCGGGTAGTGGTTTCTTCGTTAATAATTGTAAAGACGGATAAAATTAACTCTTTACCCTTTTTGTAAACAGAAATTCCGCAGACTATAGCTTTATGTTTGCAGAGATATAAAATTGCGACCGCAACTC
>JBGVGM010000155.1:0-2078 GCA_045121655.1 Acutalibacteraceae bacterium
CAACAGAACCTTCAAAAAGGTCACAAAGGTAACGCCGATCCAATACATTATCTCACTTCGTATCACAAGTGCGATCAACCTTCTTGAAAATACCGATCATAACATCAAGCAGATCGCAAGCATGGTGGGCTATGACGACGAGTACTATTTTAGCCGACTGTTCAAAAAGCAAACAGGACAGTCTCCGACAGCCTACAGAAAAATGTTGGAAAGCAAATAATGCCATAACATACAAAAAGAACACGGTATATCTTAATCGGTATATCGTGTTCTTATCTTCCTTATTTAGCACATATCCGCAACAACTAACAGGGCAGACCGTAACGAAAACGGTCTGCCCTTCTGTTTAATTCATTTCTCGAATTCTATTGTATATGATTTCAGCCGCATTGCCGTTATTCAACGCTCCCAGATCTTGATGCATTCTTTCAAGTTCCTGTTCATTGCCCATTAATGCCAAGCAGCGTTTTGTCAGCTCCACATTGGTTGAACCTGTTACAGCACCGCCTTTGCTAACGAAATATCTCAGATTGTACTCCTCGCACCCTGCCACAGCATCAACGAATACCATGGGCAGCTCCTTCGTTTTTGCCTCAGTCACACTGAGTCCGCCTGGTTTTGTTAGATAAAGGTCAGCGCTGTCCATCATTTCTCCCATATCTTTCACAAACCCTTTGATATGTATGTTCTTATGTACTTGATACCGTAAACTCAGCTTCTTTTCAAGCTTCTGATTTCGCCCACAGATTACGGTTATTTCCCATTTTTCAGGAAGCTGAAGCTCCAAATCATGTAAGAGATTTGTCATTGGACCGCACCCCATACTTCCACACATCATAATCAGGTGTCTGTGATTGGGATCAACTCCAACGCGAATCTTCGCATCCCTTTTGCCTGACCTTTGATAAAACATTTGTCTTACGGGGATACCGCTCGGAACAAGTTTGTTTCTTGTAATGGTATCACACAAAAAATCGTTTGTAAATTCTTCTCCGGGAATAAAATACAAATCCAAGTTTGAGTCTTGCGTACAAGGACTGCAGGTATAGTCAGTAGAAACAAAAGCTGTTTTGATTTTCATTGGATGCTGCTCCAACATTTCGGTGAGCATTAGGGCAGCAAACACGTGTGTGCATATTACAGTATCGTAATCTCCATCAGAAATACATGCAAAAAGCTTTTCCGCACCTTGACCGATAAATTTGTACACAATGGATCCGTAACGAAACAGGTCAGGGTGTCTTTCAGAATATCCGTACCCATGTTCAAAAAGTCTCGGTAAATGGCGGTAGATATAAGTATGCCCCCAAGAAATCATATGAGATACTTTAAGGGAGATAAAACCAAGCCCGTCTTTAATATAACACTCTTCTCTATTGCTTTCGAAATATTCTTTTATGGCGGTTGCACAGGAGTTATGTCCTTCTCCTGTATTGCAGGTAAGTATTAGTGTTTTCATCGTTTTCTCTCCTTTCTGCTCGCAATCGAAAAACGAAACATTCTCACTAATATTTTATCACCGCAAGTCTATTGTGTCAACATTCTAATCTCTTTTTTATATAAAAACAACGACTTTTCAGATTATCGAATGAAACTTGAAGATGTGCCGTTGAAATTTAAGACATTAAATTGATTGGTATTCGTGGCAAAAATACTGTTTTGTCCATCATTCAATTTGTTTTGTCTATTCCATAAATCTCTTTTTCGTGGTATACTTGTACCAGAACAAAGCAAAAAAAGAAATAAATCCAACGAAAGGAGGAAAATGATATGAATACAATCGGCGTACTAACCAGTGGTGGCGATGCCCCTGGAATGAATGCTGCGGTTCGTTCTATCGTTCGAAGCGCAGAGGCTATGGGCCTCAAAGTAAAAGGAGTTATGCGAGGTTATAACGGTCTTATAGAGAACCATTTTGTTGACCTTGACATCCGCTCCGTATCCGATATTATTCAACGCGAAGGCACAGTGCTTTATACGGCACGCTCTCCGAAATTCAAAACCGAGGAAGGCATTCAAGAAGCTATCAAGAACTGCAAAGCTAACGGCATTGAAGGTCTTATCGTCATCGGCGGTGA
>JBGVGM010000156.1:0-7406 GCA_045121655.1 Acutalibacteraceae bacterium
CACTTTTTGCAGCGCAGTCTGAAATCCATACCTGAACGCAGTACAAGAAATTCGTTTGTACCGCAGGGATGGTTTTTCTTCATTATAAGTGTGTCACCAACACGAACGTCCATATACTGATTCCTCCGGAATTTAATTAATAGTTGCAGGTCGCTTCGATTGTATCACTGACAAAAAGCGAAAAAACTGCCTTGATAAATCATTATACCATATTTAAAAGTAAAATATCAATGATATTGAGCATATATTAAAACAAAAACGATAAAGAAAGGGTTTTAAAAATGAAAAAGTATTATCCTGAAAACCACCTGATTACAACTCAGGAAAACAAAAATGTTCTTATGAGCAAGGCGGCAATAAAAGAGGCATACTACAGCGGAAAAATTATTGAAGCCAGAGCCACCGTCTGCGACAAGGACCACAACCTTCACGTGGATTTAGGCGTGATGAAGGGAATTATTCCGAGAGAAGAGGGCGCTATGGGTATTGAGGACGGCTCAGTGAGAGATATTGCAATTATCTCCAGGGTCAACAAGCCCGTTATGTGCCGTGTGATAGACTTTAAAACAGACGAAAGAGGAGAGACTGTTGCCATTCTCAGCCGCAGAAGTGTTCAGCTTGATTGTATGCGTGACTACATTTCAAAGCTCATTCCCGGCTCTGTTATTGACGCCGTAGTTACTCATATGGAGCCTTTCGGCGTTTTTGCGGATATCGGTGCGGGAATCAGTGCACTTATGCCCATTGACAGCATCTCCGTTTCAAGAATACCTCACCCTTCGGCAAGATTCACGCCCGGAGAAAAAATCCGTGCCGTTGTGAAAAGCATTGACGAAAACGGCAGAATAACCTTGAGTTATAAGGAGCTTCTCGGCACGTGGGAGGAAAATGCGGCAGAGTTCAGGGCAGGCGAAACCGTTCCCGGTATAATCCGCTCTGTTGAAAGATACGGAATTTTCGTTGAGCTTAAGCCGAATCTTGCAGGTCTTGCTGAGTACGTGCCGGGAGTTGAGCCGGGTCAGCACGCAAGCGTGTATATTAAAAATCTTATCCCCGAAAGAATGAAAATCAAGCTGATTATTGTGGACTCCTTTGAAGCCGGCTATCCCAACGAGCCCGTAACCTATTATAACAATTCCGACTATATTGACCGATGGGTGTACTCACCTGAAAGCTGCGAAAAAAGAGTGGAAACAGTTTTTTCCTCTTATGAGTTGACGGATACGGCAATTTGAGGTAAAATAAAAAGGTAGTTTATTTGAGAATTACCAACATAAAATCAAGGAAGGTAGAAAAAATGAAGATTAAAAACATTCTCAGAAAAAGAAATGCTTCCCTCAGATATGAGGCTATGAGTGCCGTTGCTTCAGGTGCTACTGCAGCAGCAGACCTTCTCTGCGCACCTCCGTCAATCAAAAACGCAAAAAGGGTGCTTTGTGTTCAGCCTCATCCCGACGACAATCAGATTGGTATGGGCGGTACAATTGCATATATGCGCTCACTTGGTATTGACGTTTACGAGCTTACAGTAACCGACGACAGATACGCTGAACCCGAATACATCGGCAAGGAAAACGAGGTTGTTACAATCCGTCAGAAGGAAGCTCTTAAGGCTCAGCAGGCTCTCGGAATGAAAAATGCAGGCTTTTTAGGCTTTGCCGACAAGAATGATAACTCCGTAAGAGAGATTTCTCTCAAGGTTATGGAGGTTATCCGTAAGGTTAAGCCTGACTACGTATTTACCGTAGACCCCAATCTTGCAACTGAATGTCACAGCGACCACATCAAGGTAGGTACAGCTGTAAAATATGCCGTTATGGACGCACAGTGTAATTTCTATCCCGAATTTATCGACGGAAAGCTTCGTGACGACGCGTGGAGAGTTTCTGCAATCGGCTTTTACTACACCGATAAGCCCAATACTCTCGTTGACATAAGTGAATTTGAGGAAGAAAAAATGAGGGCAGTAAAGTGCCACGTTTCTCAGGCAGAGCCTACACTTCTTGCAGCTATTATGCTTCAGCAGAAAATGTTTGCAGAGGGCACAGAATATAAGGCAGCAGAGCCTCTCAGAATGCTCAACAACCTTCAGATGCACTGCTTCAATCTTCCCGTAGAATAAAAACAAAGGAAAGAAAAACTATGACAATTATCTATTCAACAAACGCTGGCTCAACAGAGAGATATGCAAAAATGCTTTCAGAAAAGCTCTCATGCCCTATGGTGAAAACCGCAAAGGCAGGGGAAATTGATGAAAACGAGGATATTATTTTCATGTCATGGGTAATGGCAGGAACTCTTCAGGATTATGCCTCAGTTTCAGCAAAATTCAAGAATATTAAGGCGGTTTGTGCTGTTGGTATGTTCAGCGACGACAACAAGCTTCCTGAGGTAAAGGAGAAGAACGGAATTGAAAGCGAACTATTTCTTCTTCCCGGTGCTTTCAACATCAACAAGCTTACGGGTATGTACAAAATGATGATGGGCATGGCTATGAAAATGATTAAGGGTAAGCTCAAGGACAGCGACGACCCCAAGGCAAGAGAAATGGCCGAAAAGTTTGAGGAGGGCTTCGACTTTGTAAACGAAGAAAACCTCAGCAAAGTAATTGAATTTTTAGCTTAAAAGCGAAGACCGCCGCAAGGTAAAAATACCTTGCGGCGGTCTTTTGTCACTTGACGCTTTCAGTAAGGTTATAAACCTCGCTTTCAATAAGTGCCGTCACTTCGTCAACGTCAAAAACGATTCCCTTTGACAGCAGAAAAGAAACAACATATTCCTTCTTCTGTTTGCCAGCTTTGCTTCCGTAAAGCTGTTCGGCTGCTTTAACTGCAACGTTTACCCAGTAAAGAAGCTGTGAGCGTTTTTCTTCGCTGAGCTTACTTTTGAGTGTGGGTATGAGAAAGCAGGAAATGAGGGCTGAAAGAAGAGTGATGATTAATTCAAAAATAAAAGTGTAGTCGATTTTCATATTTGTTCTCCTTAGTTTAAATTATATTGGTGCATTGAGCTTTCAAGATTTTCAAGTCTTCGGTCAATGTGCTTTATTTTTTCTTCGGACAAGGTGTCCTGCTTTTCAAGAGCATAGGTGCGGTCAATGAGAGAGCTGAGCTGCTCCACCTTGGATTCCAGAGCTGAAAGGCGGAAATTCGTAAGCTTTCCCGAGGTCACAATACCGGCAAAAGAACCTCCGAGAGTGCCGAGAAGGCTGAGTATGGCAATCATTACGTTTTCGCTCATAACAGTGCCTCGCAGTATTTGAGACAAACCCACCCTGAGGGAGTGCGGCCCCAGTCGCTTCGCACCTCATACACCGTAAAGGTCAGATTTTTTACATATCCGTTTTTCCTTTCGCCGTCTGTAAGAGCAAGAATCTTTTTCTGTGCTGAGGGTGTGAGCTTGTCAAAACTCTTTTTTTCGTATTTGGTTGACGGCCCTTTTCGCACGTTTAGTAAATCGGCAGTAACCTTGTAAGAGCCGCATTTGTACTCCTCATTTGCCGTACCGAGGTTTCTGAAGTTCAGACCTTTTGTGTCTATAACCTTTGTAAAGCTCTGGTCAATAAAGAAAAGATTTTCAGGCTTTTCGGTAGATTTTGTGGTAATAAGCACCCACTTGTTTTTGCTGTTTTTAGTCCAGCCGCTGCCAACGAAAAAACCTTTTCCGCCGCTTATATGAAAGTGGTAAGCCGTAGCTCCGTCTTTACCCTCACGGCAGATTTTTTCCTTGCGGCTGAATTTCTGACCTACCTTTAGTTTCTTCAGGTCGCTGTCATCGGGGTGGGTGATGAGCATTGTAAAATAGTCTCTGGTGCCGTCGGCAAAGTCTACTCTTTCGTCACTCTGAAGCCACAAGGTGTTGGTGCCTTTTGAGCCCACACCGTAAATTCTTTTTATGCTCATGGAATCGCAGGGACAATAGATGTAATCTCTGCCCGAATTGCTGCAGCCCTCGTCTATGGGGTAGTCGGAGGGCTCTCCGAGAGTGTGAGGCAGGTGAGAAACCGTACCGTTATAGCTCTGGGTTATTCTCATTGTTCTGCAGGGATAAATAAGATAGTTTTCTGACAAAATAAATCTCCTTTCTGAAAAAAGAAAAAACGCTGCTATGCTCCGCAATTTTACGGTGCCTGACAGCGTTTTTATATTTAATTTTTGCAAAAATGTTTTGGGAAATGATTCTGCAGTCTTTCGGAAACTGCAATTATAATTTTAGAAAGGTTTTTGCCTTTTGTCAAGTGAAATCTAAAGAAAAGTTTTATTCCAAGTCCGAGTAAGGGGACTTTGCGCTTGAAAGCCTTCGACAGGATTTGACACTTTTTGTGTTTAGTGGTAAAATACACCACGGTGATAAGATGAATTATTCAATGAAAGCTAATTTCTATAACAATTATCTTTCCAAGCTGAAGAAGGCCGGAATTATTATCGGCTCTGTTTTTGCGTGTATTCTTCTTGTGCTTGCAGTGCTGTATTTTACAGTGAATGTAACTGCAGTATGCTGTGACGGTGAAATTCAGACGGTTTATTCCTTTACTTCTGACGATGAAAAAATTGTTGCTAAAACCCCCTTTGTTGTTGCTGAAAAGGACAAGATAATCCCTTATGATACTGAAGAGGGAAACAAGATTATTGCAATTGCAAAGGAGCACACCGTAAAGGTGTATGACGGCAAAAAGTTTATTAAGAAGGTTAAGGTTACGGGTACCGTAAAGGACGCCATTGATAAAGCAGGTCTTAAGCTTAAATTGGGCGACGAGGCAAACGAGGGACTTGATTTCCCTATTACGGAAGATACAAAAATTACTGTTGTAAGAGGCTTCAGGGTAAGCGTTACTGCAGACGGAAAGACGCAAAAGCTTAACTTCAGCGGCGGTACTGTTGCTCAGCTTCTTAAAAAGGCAGGTATCACCCTTAGTGATATTGACATTGTTGAACCGGCAAGAAACACGAAAATTACAGAAAGCACAGATGTGGTAGTAAGGCGCGTTAAATATGAGCATAAGACGGTTAAAGGCGTTGTGGAATACGAAACCAAGGTGGAGTACGACAAGAGTAAATACGAGGACGAAGCTACGGTAAAGGTGAAAGGCAAGAACGGCAAAAAGACAGAAACCATACGCAAAATTTATATTGACGGAAAGCTTGAAAAAACAGAGGTTATTGAAACCGTAATAACTAAAAAACCTGTTACCAAGGTTGTTATCCGAGGCTCAAAGGAAAGACCCGGCGGATATCTTGGCGGTTATGTCAGCGGTAAGAGAGTTTTCTCCGAGCTTACACCGCCTTTTCAGATTGACCTTGACGAAAACAACAGACCCACAAAATACAAAAAGGTGATTACGGGTAAAGCGACAGCTTACTGCACGGGTACAACCTGTTCGACGGGTGTGCGTGCTATGCCGGGCAGAGTCGCCGTTGACCCCAGGGAGATTCCGTACGGCACAAAGATGTACATTGTATCCTCGGACGGCAGATGGCACTACGGCTACTGCACGGCAAGTGACACCGGAGGGTTTATTTATAACAGCAGCACGGTTGTTGACCTTTATATGAGGTCGTATACTGACTGCGTGAATTTCGGCAGACGCAACGTTGATATTTATATTCTTGAGTGGGGATAATCCAAGAATGAAATGAAGGCTCTTTCCAAAAGTGATTTTCGCTTTGGAAAGAGTTTTTTATATATCACATAAACAAAGAGATGAACCCTTGGCTCTCCCTCCGGGAGAGCTGTCACGCAGTGACTGAGAGGGCTTCTACCCCCTACATCTGCTTTCATAAAAACGTGGTCCTAAGCTAAAATCCTACAAATTGGGAGAGATGCACTTCCCCGATTCATAAACCCCGGATTCAATGCGCACAACTTTTCATTTTGTAATATAATTGTTATAATTTCATGTTACTATTTGTAAGAATCATGTTTTACTATAATAATGTACCAAAGAAAGCAAGGAGAGATTACAATGTATAAGGTTCTGGTATGCGATGACGATAAGGCGATTGTTCGCTCAGTTGAAATCTATCTTGAGTCTCAGGGCTACGAAACCGTAAGTGCCTTCAACGGCAAAGAGGCTCTTGAAATTATGGATAAAGACAGCAACATTCACTGCGTAATTATGGACGTTATGATGCCCGTTATGGACGGCATAACCGCCACTCTTGAAATCCGCAAGAAAAGCAACGTGCCCATTATCTTCCTTTCAGCCAAAAGCGAGGATACTGACAAAATTGCAGGCCTTGGCTTTGGGGGCGACGATTACGTAACAAAACCCTTTAGTCCTCTCGAGCTTTGCGCAAGAGTAAAGTCGCAGATAAGACGCTTTGTATCCTTAGGGTCAAGAGTTGAGGAGAAAGATGTAATTACCACCGGTGGACTTTCTCTCGACCTTAAGCGAAAAGTTGTTACCCTTGACGGCGACGAGGTAAGACTCACGGCAACAGAGTACAGAATTCTTGAGTATCTCATGCAGAACCTGGGCATTGCAATCTCCTCCAACCAGATTTTTGAAAATGTCTGGAACGAAAACGCTTTCTCCGCTGAAAAAACAGTTACGGTACATATCAGACGCATAAGAGAAAAAATTGAAATTGACACAAAAAATCCTAAATACTTAAAGGTGGTGTGGGGCATTGGATACAAGGTTGAAAAAATCTGACAAATCAATAATTACAAAAGCTATCTGCTTTATTCTGGTGCTGATAACAGTAGGCTTCGGAGCTTTACAGGCAGTAGGCAGCTTAGAAATGATGTGGAACGCAAGTGCAACAAAGGTAACCCTTAATGACACTTTAATGTACAACTCGATTGCCGACTTTGAAACGAGCGTTTTCAGAGATCATCTGGATTGGTTTCTGCACAGAATTGACTCTCTTGCCGAATTTGAAGGCGGCAGCAAAGAGGCTTATGAAAAAGAGGCAAACGCCTATAAGACAGCGGCAGAAAACCTGAAGAAAGATATTATTTATCACATAAAAAAGGATATGTACGAAACCAACAAAAACGGCGTCACCGAGGGCATTGTAGGTCTTCTAGAGCTTTCAGAAGCAGGGTATATTTCTCTTGACTATATGAACATCCCTGCAGGCGAGGCAGGCAGGTATCTTGACTATAAAACCGAGCTTTCCTATTGGGAAATGGAAGAGTGGGAGTATGTAGACTTTTTCATTGACGAGCCCGAGATGTATTACGACGGCACCTGGGACGAAGCTCACTCCAACAGTACCTCGGTTGAGTATTACTACAACAGCTTACCCGCTGATGCAAAAAAGATGGCAAGCGAAATGGGCTACGACCTGGTAGTACCTATAAACGCTTTGGTTTATGAAGATGATGTAGATGAAACTGTTATGCACACAACAACGGTTAACGTTACTAACGTTGACGGCGAACTTGAATTTTACGGTAAC
>JBGVGM010000157.1:0-34232 GCA_045121655.1 Acutalibacteraceae bacterium
TACGCAAAAGTAAGCGCTAAAGGCAAAAGATAATGCGTATCGGTATTTTCGGCGGTACATTCAATCCGCCACATAAAGGACACAAAAGAATGGCTCTGGAGATGATGAAAGAGGCTTCTTTAGATAAAATTCTCATTATACCAACCTTTACTCCGCCTCATAAAGCAGCAGCGGACCTTGCTTCAGGCAAAGACAGGCTTAAAATGTGCGAGCTGCTTTTTTCTGAGGACTGCTTTGAGGTAAGCGACCTTGAAATCATGCGTGAGGGAAAAAGCTACACCGTTGATACGGTAGGTGAGCTTAAAAAGCTTTATCCTGATGATGAGCTTTTCCTTATAATCGGCTCAGATATGCTTTTAAGCTTTCATAAGTGGTATAGGTTTGAGGATATTCTCTCGGAGGTAACGCTTTCGGTTGCAACGAGAGAAGAGGAAATTTCTACCGAAGTCCTTTCAGCTTATGCAAAGGAAACTCTGAAGCTTTCCGACGGCGACTATATTCTTTCCCGTATGTCACCTATGGAATGCTCCTCAACTGAGGTAAGGGAAAAGGTTAAGAATAAAGAAAATCTCAGAAATGTTCTCACCGATGAGGTTATAGATCATATCGGAAGGTTTGACCTTTATTCAGCAGAATACCCCGAGTATAAAGCACTTTTAAGAGAAATGCTTGACGATTACCGTTACATTCACTCTCTTGGTGTCGCCGAAAGTGCAAGAGAGCTTGCGGAGATTTACGGCTATGACAAGGATAAGGCATATAAGGCAGGACTTCTTCATGATATTATGAAAAATGCCACTAAAGACTATCAGTTGCAAATTATGGAAAAAGGTGGTATAATACTGAGTCGGGCTGAGAAAAATAACCCTAAGCTGTGGCACGCCATGGCAGGGGAGTGTTATCTCAGAGAAGAAATGGGTATAACCGACGAAGAGCTTTTAGGTGCTGTACGCTATCACACAACAGGCAAAGAGGGTATGAATCTCCTAGAAAAAATAGTCTATATTGCCGACTATATCTCAAAAGAAAGAGATTATCCCGACGTTGACGTAATGCGTAAGCTTTCAAAAGAGGTAAGCCTTGAAGAGGCATCACTTTACGCTCTTCGGTACTCCATAAGAAAGTTCGAGAGTATGGGCGGAATTATCCACACCGACAGCGTTGATTATTACAATGAATTAATAATAGAAAAAATGCGAAAGGAAGAGTTTTGATGACAGAGCTTCAGCTTGCAAAGGAAATTGTTAAGGTGCTTGACAAAAAGAAAGCAATTGACATACAGGCTCTCCATATTACAGAGCAAACAATTGTAGGCGATTACTTTGTAATTGCTTCAGGTACTTCAAACACCCACGTAAAATCACTTTCAGACGAGGTTGATTACGAACTGGGTCTGCAGGGAGTTGAGCCTTCTCACATTGAAGGCAAGGCAACGGGCTGGATTCTTCTTGATTACGGCACAGTGCTTGTGCACATTTTTACCCGTGAAACAAGAGAATACTATAACCTTGAGCACCTGTGGCAGGATGCCGAAAGAGTTGACCTTTCAGACGTTCTCACCGAGGAATGATAAAGGTACTTGAATAACATAAGAAATTAATTTAACGGAGTGATAAATTTGAATTACGATTTCAGAACTGCCGAACAGAAATGGCAACAGAAATGGGAAGAAAGCGGAGTTTTCCATGCAGAGGATAACTCAGAAAAGAAAAAGTTCTACGCTCTTGTAGAATTCCCGTACCCCAGCGGTGCAGGTATGCACGTTGGTCACATCAAGGCTTACTCAGGTCTTGAGGTTGTATCAAGAAAAAGAAGAATGGAAGGCTATAACGTGCTTTTCCCAATCGGCTTTGACGCATACGGACTTCCCACAGAAAACTACGCAATCAAAACCGGTATCCACCCCAGACAGGTTACCGACAACAATATTGCAAAATTCTCAAGTCAGCTCAAAAGAGTAGGCTTCTCCTTCGACTGGAACAGAGTTATTGACACAACAGAAGAGGGCTACTACAAGTGGACTCAGTGGATTTTCCTCAAGATGTTCGAAAACGGTCTTGTTTTCAGAGATAAGACTCTTGTAAACTACTGTCCCTCATGTAAGGTTGTTCTTTCAAACGAGGACTCTCAGGGCGGTAAGTGCGACATCTGCCACAGTGATATCGTTCAGAAGTCAAAGGACGTTTGGTACCTTCGCATTACAGCGTATGCTGACAAGCTCCTTGAAGGCCTTGATACAGTTGACTATCTTCCCAACATCAAGCTTCAGCAGGAAAACTGGATCGGTAAATCAACAGGTGCTTTTGTAAACTTCAAGGTGAAGGATACAGAAGAAATGCTTAAAATTTACACCACAAGACCCGACACACTCTTCGGTGTAACATTTATGGTAATGGCTCCCGAGCATCCCCTTCTTGACAAATACAGCAATATGATTGCTAACTTCAGTGAGGTTGAAGCTTACAGAGCAGAATGTGCTAAGAAAACTGAGTTCGAACGTACTCAGCTTGTAAAGGACAAGACAGGCGTGAAGCTCAGTGGCTTCTCAGCAATCAATCCCGTAAACGGTAAGAAAATTCCCATCTTCATTTCAGACTACGTAATGATGGGCTACGGTACCGGTGCAATTATGGCTGTGCCTGCACACGACCAGAGAGACTACGACTTTGCTAAAAAGTTCGGCATTGATATTATCGAAGTAATCAAGGGTGGCGACATTTCAGTTGAAGCTTACACAGGCGATGGCGAAATGGTTAACTCTGATTACCTCAACGGATATACTGACAAGAAATCATCAATCGCAAGAGTTCTTGAAGCGCTTGAAAAGCAGGGCATCGGCGAAAAGGGTGTTCAGTATAAGATGAAGGACTGGGCATTCAACCGTCAGCGTTATTGGGGTGAACCTATTCCCATTGTACACTGCCCCGAATGCGGAATCGTACCCGTTCCCTATTCAGAGCTTCCTTTAAAGCTCCCAAAAGTTGAAAACTTTGAACCCGGTCAGGACGGCGAAAGCCCCCTTGCTAAAATTGAGTCATTCGTTAACTGTACTTGTCCCAAGTGCGGCGGCAAGGCTAAGAGAGAAACCGACACAATGCCTCAGTGGGCAGGTTCATCATGGTACTTCCTCCGTTATATTGACCCCCACAACACAGAGGCTTTTGCTGATATGGAAAAGCTTAAGTACTGGGGTCAGGTTGACTGGTACAACGGCGGTATGGAGCATGTAACACGTCACCTTATCTATTCACGTTTCTGGCACAGATTCCTTTACGATATCGGTGCAGTACCCACAGCTGAGCCTTATGCAAAGAGAACTGCTCAGGGTCTTATTCTCGGACCTGACGGTGACAAAATGTCAAAGTCAAAGGGTAACGTAGTTGACCCCAATGATGTTGTTGAAGTATTCGGCGCAGACGTTCTTCGTACTTATGTTCTCTTTATGGGTGACTATGAAAAGGCTGCTCCCTGGTCAGAAAGCTCAGTTAAGGGCTGCAAGAGATTCGTTGACAGAGTATGGAATCTTCTTGAAATCGTAAATGACTGCGATGAATATTCAAAGAAGCTTGAAACCTCATTCCATAAGACAATCAAAAAGGTAACAGAGGATATCGAAAACCTTAAGTACAACACTGCAATTGCCGCTCTTATGACTCTTCTTAACGAGATTTACGAGGCAGGCTCAATTACAAGAAAAGAGCTTAAGACCTTTATCCTTCTTCTCAATCCCTTTGCACCTCACGTAACTGAGGAAATCAACGAGGCTCTCGGCTTTGATACTCTTCTTGCAGTAACTGCATGGCCCACCTACGAGGAAGCAAAGTGCGTTGATTCAGAAATTGAAATCGCTGTTCAGGTTAACGGCAAGGTAAGAGCAAAGCTTATGATTTCTGCTGAAGCAACTCAGGAAGAAGCTCTCTCTGCTGCAAAATCTGACGAAAAAATCGCTGCAGAAATCAGCGGTAAAACAGTAATCAAGGAGCTTTATGTAAAGGGCAGACTTGTAAATATTGTTGTAAAATAATAAAAAATGCAAAATTTGCGTCAAAAGTGAATTATTGTTGAGAGTTTTCTCTTGACAAGCTTAAAACTATGATGTATAATATTTTGCGTATCCTTAGATGGAAATATACCCCTGCTAACAGGTAAGGGAGGGAAATATAGATGAGTCAGGTAAAAGTAAAAGAGAACGAGTCACTTGACAGCGCTCTCAGACGTTTTAAGAGACAGACTTCACGCGACGGTATCATCCAGGAAGTTCGTAAAAGAGAACACTACGAAAAGCCTTCAGTTGCAAGAAAAAAGAAGTCTGAAGCTGCTCGTAAGCGTAAATTTAAGTAATTAACGAAAATCACCCGAGGGCTTCTTTCCTTGGGTGATTGCTTTTAGTGAGATTACCCCGAAAGGTTGATATAAATGATTAACAGGCTTAAAGCTTTTTTAAAGGATAAAAACGCAGCTGCCCTTATTATGAGTGAGGAGAATATCTGCTATTTCACTTCGTTTCATTCAAGTAACGGCTATCTTGTAGTAACAGGGGAAAAGGCTTACTTCTTCACCGATTCAAGATATATCGAGGCTGCACAGAACAAAATAACCTCCTGCGATGAGGTGCTGCTTCTTAAAAGCGTAAAGGAGGAGCTTGCTCCCTTTATTGCGTCGCTTAATAAAAATGAGCTTTTCGTTGAAGCTGAAAGAATTACTCTCAGCCGCTATACTGAGCTTAAAGCTCTTTTCTCAGGTGTAACCGTAAACGGAAACGGTGAGCTTGACAAAAAGATTTCCGAAATCCGTACTGTTAAAACAAGAGAGCAGGTTAATACTATAATCAAGGCTCAGCGTATTGCTGAAAAAGCCTTCGATTACATTCTCACTTTCATTAAAGAGGGTGTAACGGAAAAGGAAATTGCTCTTACACTTGAATACTTTATGCTTAAAAACGGTGCAGATGCACTTTCCTTTGAAACAATTGCCGTAAGCGGTAAAAACAGCTCAATGCCTCACGGAGTGCCTACAGATAAGAAAATCGAAAAAGGCGACTTTATTACAATGGACTATGGTGCAGTGTGCGACTTCTATCATTCCGATATGACCCGTACCGTTGCAGTAGGTGAAGTGACTTCAAAGCAGATTGAGGTTTACGAAACCGTGCTCAAGGCTCAGGAAGAGGCTTTCAGAAATATGAAGGCAGGAGTAGCGTGTAAAGAGGTTGACAAGGCTGCAAGAGATGTAATCAAAAACGCAGGCCACGGTGACTTCTTCGGTCACGGTCTCGGTCACGGTGTCGGTGTTGAAATACACGAGCTTCCTTCGCTTAACCCAAGCAGTGAAGCAATTCTCCAAGTGGGCAACATCGTAACAAATGAGCCGGGTATTTACCTTCCCGGTGAATTCGGCGTAAGAATTGAAGATATGGCGCTCATTACTGAGGCTGGCTATGAAAATCTTACAAAGAGCGACAAGAAACTGATTGTATTATAATTTCAGAGGAGAAAGAATTACAGATGGCAATGTATGAAAACGAGATAAGACCTGAAAAAGCTTTGCTTGTCAGCGTTGATACGGGCGACTTTGACGCTGAGGTTTCAATTGACGAGCTTGAAGAGCTTGCCTCAACTGCAGGTGCAGTTACTGTGGGCAAGGTTATTCAGAAAAAAGAAGCTCCCGAAAAGGCAACCTTTGTAGGTATTGGTAAGCTTGCAGAAATCATTGCCTTTTGTCAGAATAATGAGGTTGATTTGCTGATTTTCGACTCCGAGCTTTCACCCTCACAGCAAAGAAACCTTGAAAAGCTTACGGGAATCAGAGTTATAGACAGAACTATGCTGATTCTTGATATTTTCGCACAGAGAGCGAGAAGCAGTGAAGGCAAGCTTCAGGTTGAGCTTGCTCAGCTTCGCTATCAGCTCCCGAGGCTTGCAGGTCAGGGTACATCACTTTCACGTCTTGGCGGTGGTATCGGTACAAGAGGCCCCGGTGAAACAAAGCTTGAAAGCGATAAAAGACACATCAGACGACGTATACAGAAGCTTGAGGAAGACCTTGAAGCTATGGAAAAAAGACGTTTTCAGATGAGAAAGCGCAGAGAAAAGGACAGTGTGCAGACCGTTGCAATTGTCGGCTACACCAACGCAGGAAAATCTACGCTGATGAACGCTCTTACTAATGCAGGCGTACTTGCAGAGAACAAGCTTTTTGCAACACTTGACCCCACCTCAAGGGCGCTGATTCTCCCCGATGGCAGACAGGTTATGCTCATTGACACCGTTGGATTTATCAGACGACTTCCCCATAAGCTTGTTGAAGCATTCAAGTCTACTCTTGAAGAGGCGGCTTCGGCAACCCTTGTGCTTAATGTCTGCGATGCTTCAGACGAACACGCAGCAGAGCATCTTGAGGTTACAAAAAAGCTCCTCAGTGAGCTCGGCTACGAGGATAAGCCCGTAATTTCCGTGATGAACAAGTGCGACCTTGTTGGCGACATTTATTCTATGCACACCTTCGGCAAAACCGTTATGATTTCAGCTCTCCAAGAAAAGGGCTTTGATGAGCTTTTAGATGCAATACTTAAAGAACTTCCTCCCACGAGAAGAAAGGTTGAGCTTATGCTGCCCTTCTCTCAGGGTGCAATTGCGGCAAGAATCAGAAACGAAGGTGCCGTTGAAGAGGAAGAATACCGTCCTGAGGGACTTTATATGAGAGCAATTATCGACGTTGCTCTGCTTTCAAAGGTAGAAGAATGGCTCATATAAATGCAAAATGCAAAATAACTGACGCCATAATTAAAAATAGTCTTAATCTCAGGGCTCTGAATATCAGCAAAATGGGTTAATAATGGCTTAACCGGCGGAATAACTTTTTATCATTTGTGGAGCTTTTGACGCAATTTTGCATTTTGAATTTTGCATTTTGCATTCACAAAAGCGTTTCCATAAATCCGTCAAGGCTGATGTTGCAGATGTCGCAGGCAATAACCACACCGTTATAGGTGAGCAGATTGCCGCGTATAAGGCCGTCAGTGTTTTCGTATCCCGGGTAGTTGAGAATTTCATAGCTCCAGCTTTTTACCCGTACACCCTTGTAGGGAGTGAGGTCAAGCCCTTGCTTTTTTTGAAGCTCGTTATACTCCTCATAGGTTTCATCAAACTCAGTGGGGATAACAACTTCTTTCACTTCAACAGGGTTTTCTGAGGCAATATAGGAAAACTGACGGAAAAAGCTGAGCCTTTCTTCGGGTGTTTCAGCTTTCATAGAAACAGAACCGATTTTTGAAACAGGCATACTTTCCGTGGAGGAAACATAGACTATTCCTCCGATAACGGTGAGAACAACTGCAACCAGAAGTGCAAAAATATTTCTGAGATGCTTTGATTTGAGAGATATAACGAACATAAAAACCACCAATTTCTGAATTTACTTAAATAATATATATGCTCTTTAAAGGGCGATAATTACAGCAAAAATCGAGAGGTATAAGATGGACTACATACCGTACAATTCAAGAAACACACTACACAAAAGTCCTTTCGGTGCAGTGAGGGAAGGGGACACAATCGTTTTTAAGGTTGTGCTTCCGAGAAATCTCCAATGCTCCCACGTTGACCTTGTTATTAAAAGCGACAAGGGTGATTATTCATACCATTCCATGAACTGGCTTTCAATGGAGGGAGAAAATGAGGAGTGGTGGGCTTTAGGCTATACTGTTAAAAGTGCAGACATTTATTTCTATCACTTTCAGTACGATACCCCCTGGGGCAGAACTGCAATAAAGCATAACGGAAGCTGTTTAGGTTCACTTTCAGGCGGAAATGACGATTGGCAGCTTTCAGTTTACGAAAAGAACTTTACCACACCTGACTGGCTCAAGGGTGGTCTTATCTATCAGATTTTCCCCGACAGATTCTACTTTTCAGGTGAAGAGAAAAAAGAAATTCCCTCAGGAAGAAAGCTACGTACTGACATTTTCGGCGAGCCTGAGTGGCTTCCCACAAAAGAGGGAAAGGTGCTGAACAACGACTACTTCCAGGGCGACCTTAAGGGTATTACGGAAAAGCTTCCATATATTTCCTCTCTTGGCGTGACCTGTATTTATCTTAACCCCATCTTTGAAGCACAGAGTAATCACCGCTACGATACGGCCGATTACAGCAAAATTGACCCTCTTCTCGGAACTCAAGAGGATTTCTCCGGATTGTGCAAAAAGGCTGAGGAATACGGCATTTCTGTAATTTTAGACGGTGTGTTCAGCCATACAGGTGATGACAGTATCTACTTTAATAAGTACGGCAGATATGATAGCCTCGGCGCTTATCAATCCACAAAATCACCTTATTATAAATGGTACAAATTCCGTAAGCACCCCGATGATTATCATTCCTGGTGGGGTATAAGCATACTCCCTGAGGTTATCGAGGAAACCGACGAATTCATTGAGTTTATCGCAGGGGAAAAGGGTATACTCAGAAAATGGCTTTCTCTTGGTGCAAGAGGCTGGCGACTTGACGTTGCTGATGAGCTTCCCGATAAATTTCTTGATGCACTTAGAGTGGCAGTAAAGAACGAAAACAGTGAAGCAATTGTTATAGGTGAAGTTTGGGAAGATGCTTCAAACAAATTTGCTTACGGTGAAAGACGCAGATATTTTTCAGGTAGACAGCTTGATTCTGTTATGAATTATCCCTTTGCCGATGCAATCATATCCTTTGTACGTACAGGTCAGGTTGAGGGCTTTTCAGAGAAAATAATGACAGTGCTTGAAAATTACCCTAAGTGCTGTGTTGATGTGCTGATGAATCATATCGGTACACACGATACAATGAGAGCGATAACAGCCCTTGCAGGCGAAAGCTGCGAATACCGTGACAGACATTGGCAGAGCAAAAAGAAGCTGACTGCTGAGCAGTATGAAAGAGGCGTTAAGCTTCTTAAGCTGGCTTCAATGATTCAATACACTCTTCCCGGCGTGCCGTCGCTTTATTACGGTGACGAGGCAGGTATGGAGGGTTATAAAGATCCGTTCAATCGTTTCTGCTATCCGTGGGGAAAAGAAAACAAGGAGCTTATTGAGTTTTATAAAGCTCTCGGTGAAATGCGAAAAGGCTGCGACTGCTTTAAAGAGGGCGAGTACAGCACTCTTTCAGCTATGCTCTCTTGTCTTGCTTTTCAGCGCAAAGGCAAAAAGGACAGCGTGCTTGTAATAATCAACCGTAACGAGCACGAAATTGATTATTATCTTCCCTCTGAATGGCATAACGCACAGTGCATTTTCGGAAAGGAAATGCAGGGCGACAAGGCACATCTTGGCGCTTTAGAGGGCATAATTCTTAAAAAAGAGTTTTAAAGGAGAAAACTATGAGTAACTGGACAGAAGTTAAAATCAGCGTTAATGCGAAAGACATAGACAAGGCAGGGAATATTGCTTCAATGGTGGTGCCTTACGGCATCTACATTGAGGATTACAGCGAGCTTGAAAAGGAAGCATGGGAAATTGCTCACATTGACCTTATTGACGAGGACCTTCTTAAAAAGGACAGAAATAAGGCTATTGTTCACGTTTATATCTCACCTGAAGAAAACCCCATGGAGGCTGTTGCATTTTTACGTGAGCGTTACACTGCAGAAAACATTGAAAGTGAAATAATGCTTAACGAATGCAGAAATGAGGATTGGGAGAACAACTGGAAGCAGTATTTCCACCCCATTCCCGTGGGCGAAAAAATTCTTATCAGACCTATATGGGAGGAAGAATTTGAAGCAGGGGACAGAGCAGTTCTCAATATTGAGCCGGGTCTTGCATTCGGTACAGGTACCCACGAAACCACAAGACTTTGCCTTGAAACTCTTGAAAAATACATAAAAAAAGGCACAACCGTTCTTGATATCGGCTGCGGCAGCGGTATTCTTTCAATTGCTTCACTTCTTCTCGGTGCAGAAAAAGCAGTTGGTGTTGACATTGATGCTCTTGCAGTTAAAACTGCAAAGGAAAACGGCGAAGTTAACGGCTTTAAGGAGCCCGAATATACAATCCTTCAGGGCAATCTTACCGACAAGGTCAGCGGTAAATTCGACGTTGTTGTAGCAAACATTGTAGCTGATGTAATTATTATGTTCTGTAAAGATGTAGCTTCATTTATGAAGGACGGCGGTGTGTTCATTACCTCAGGTATAATCGACACAAGAGAGCAGGACGTTATTGATGCTTTCGGAAAATACGGCTTTAAAATTGAAGCACGCCACACCGACGGCGGTTGGGTCTGCTTTGAATGTAAGAAATAAAAGCTCTTTCGGAAGTATCATACAAAACTAAAAGTCACCCCTTATCAGGAGTGACTTTTTCTTTTACCACTTGTTAAAAAGATTTTTAAGCTTAATTTTCAAAGGCATTGGGAAGGTGAAAGCACTTTCACCCTGCCACAGCCAATTGAGAGTGAATGTTCTGAAGAGAATGAAGCCTGCAGGACAAGCCTCGTAGAGAATACCGATTTCACCGTTTTTCATAAGAGTAAGTGAGGAGTATGCGTAGAAATTCTCGTCTTTACCGGAAACACCGTCAGTTATAATTCTGTTTTGTTTAATCCACCTTATTTCGTCGCCGTTAATTTCACCTAAGGTTATCATACCGCCCTTTCTTACAGACTGGGTCTGATAATTTCCCGAGGGACACGAAGCAATTACATAGCGCTTGCTTTTATCCATTCCGTCGGGATAAGGCATCTCACTGTGGGGCGGAACAAGCAGGAAAGATTTCTGACAGCGTACTGCTGAAAGGTGAGTGGGCTTTTTCTTAGTCCAGGTTTCGCCACCGTCGTAGCTGACGGAGAACGGAGTTTTATTAAGCTTTTTCTGTCTGCCGAAGCAAAAAAGGGTTCCGTCTTCAGCTTCAATAAGCTGTGTTTCGTCAACGTTCTGACTGCTTTCGCTTCTCTTCCAGGTATATCCTCCGTCGTCACTGTAAATAACAAAGGTTTCCTTGAGATTATAAATGGGAGCGAGGATTCTGCCGTTTTTCTTTTCGGCCTTCTGATTTTCAAGTACAAGGGCATTACCCGGACCCGTACCAATGAAAATCTCATCCTCACGTTTTACCTGAGCGGAAATATCTATAGGATTTGACCAGGTTCTGCCGCAGTCCTTACTTTTCAGCACAAGAAGGTGAAGAGAGGGGAGCACACTGAGAGGAGCAGGTGTAGTTTCAGCACAGTAGTAGTCCGATTTAAGCTCACCCTCCTTGTCGGGACCTACCTGACGCTTTGTCACTCTTATGGGGTTATCAATGTCAAAAATGGGCTTATTCTCACTGAGATAAATGTTACCTACATAAATATCAGCAGT
Organism: Acutalibacteraceae bacterium; assembly: GCA_045121655.1. Lineage (GTDB taxonomy): Bacteria > Bacillota > Clostridia > Oscillospirales > Acutalibacteraceae > UBA6857. Next base: position 11,332 of record JBGVGM010000157.1, read on the forward strand.
GTTTTCTTCTGTGGGCATCATAGGCGGACATTTATCAATAAATTCGCCCTCGCCAACAGCGTAGTACATGTCGCCCATAGTTTCAAAAGCACAGTCGTAGCTGTGATTCTGAGGCAGGTAGTACTTTGTTTTCTTTCCGTCAGGTGAATAAATCCAACCCTTTTCTCTCACAGTATAAACCTCGTCTTTACTGTCGGTTTTTCCCGTACCTACCTTTGTTTTCTTCGTATGTAAAGTGAGATAATCCTTGCCGTCAATGTTTTCAAAGCCGCTGCCGTTTTCAAGCCAGCTCTTATGCATAATTGCCTTTGATTCAGGGAACATATCCACGATCATAACCACATCTCCGCTCGGGAGCTGACAAAGTATGGGGTCAATTACGAAGGCACTTCTGTATTCTTCTTTCTTCTGAGGTGCTTTTGCAACGGGGAGAGAAAGCACTGTTTTCATATCGCCGAAGGTTTTACCGCCGTCCTCACTAAGACGCATCATAACCTGAATTCTGCCGAAATCTCCGCCTGACTGGGAAAAGTCAGCAAGAGCAATAACCGTTTCGTTTCCGTCTTTGTCTCTTGCTGAAAGAAGAGAAGGAATTCTGTAAGCTAGTCCGTCAGCTGAGTTTTTAGCCTCCTGAGGTTTGATTGTAGTAGTGTCCTTGGCAATTTTTCCGTAAAACGCCTGATAGTAATCTTTAATCATAATCAATCATCTTTGTTCGGGAATAAAAATGTCTTTACGCTTTCGGGTGAAAGCACTGTCTTGAGTCTGCCTAACTGATCGCTGATTCTTACGGCAACATCGGGGTCCCATTCAGAAAAATCCGCCATTTTTATGCCGATTTCATCAAGAAGAACTTTACAGTTAAGCACTCTCTTTTTGAATGATTCGTAATCTGCGTTCTGCGGACTTGTCCAGCCTCTTTCACCAACAGCAATCATTCTGGGGAAGCACATATAGCAAAGTCTGTCGAAATCCTCAACGTATTCTGTCCAGATGGGAGTTTCAACACCGATTACGTTCTGTCTGCCCTTGAAGGTGAGCTTTTCAAGGTAGGGATTGTAGCTGTAGGTTTTCTTAAGCGGTGTCATACCGTATGGGTAGTCCAGATAATAACGGTAGAATTCTTCAATAAGAATCTTTCCGCCCTCATTTGCATATTTTTCGGAAAGGTGTTTTCTGTCCATCCAGTCAGCGATAATCGCAGAATTGTCGAGAATTCCGGAATTGAGGCTTTCATTCCAGCAGAAAGCACGCTTGCCCTTTGTTTTAAGGTAGGCAATTATTCTGTTAACAAAGTAGCCCTGAAGCTCTTCTTCGTTTTTAAGGGAGTGTTCTCTTATTACCTTCTGACACTTTTCGCAGTTGCACCAACGTGCCTTGGGAGCTTCGTCACCTCCGATGTGGATATAATCTGATGGGAAAAGCTCCATAATTTCATCAAGGAGACTGTAGCAGAAGTCGTAAACCTCTTCTTTGCCTGCACAGAGAATGTTTTTGAAAATACCTCCCGTTGTTTCAAGAGGAACCTGAACGCCTCTGCAGGAAAGCTCGGGATAAGAGGAAACAACTGCTGTTGTATGACCGGGCATATCAATTTCGGGAATAACCTCAATGAAACGCTCTTTACAAAAAGCAATCACGTCACGGATTTCGTCCTTTGTATAATATCCGCCGTACTTTTCCATATTTTCACTACCGAAGCCGTGGCATGAGCGCCATGAACCTTTTTCGTTAAGAAGAGGATACTTTTCGCTTTCTATTCTCCAACCCTGGTCGTCGCAGAGATGCCAGTGGAAAACATTGAACTTGAAAAGTGAAGCAGCCTCAATGTACTTTTTGATTTCATCAATGGTCTGCATATGTCTTGCAGAGTCAATCATAAATCCGCGGTAAGGAAATTCGGGAAGGTCTGTGATGATACAGCAGGGAACCTTTCCCATAAGTGAAAGCTGCTTGAGTGTTTTTTCAGCATAAAACTTACCCTGTTCGCCCTTTGAAGCAATAAGAATTTCACCGTCTTTAATTTCAATACGGTAATACTCCTCAGGATAAAAATCGTTCTGCTCATACTTTTTTACTGCCTCGCTGAGCCACATTTCGCCGGGTAAAAGCTCAATTTTGTTCGGTTTGGGGATAATGTTAAGAGTCATGGTTTTCTCCTCCTTTTCCTTCATACCGTATAATTATACTTTATGTGGTAAAAGATGTCAACAGAAACAGGGGAGTCGCCGTTTAAAAAATATTATGAAGAGCCGGGTCATCGTCCTTTACAATTTCCTGCACCATACTGCGGCACTCTGCAATTTTTGCCATAAGATGTTGCTCATCGTTGATTCCTACATAGTGCTTCAGCATAAGTATATCCTCGTCAAGCTCGTCAGTAAGACGGTGGTTTGTAACAAGAGCAAAGAAGAACTCGTTCTCCTCCCAGTACATTTCAGTATCCATAACAGCACTCTGAAGCTGAGGATTTTCACTTTCTGCAAGGGTGTAGAGTGCTTCCAGCTTTGAATCAAGAACAGAAGCTTTTCTGTCGATTATAAGGCTGTCCAGAGCACACACCGCTACAAGATAGGCAATCATAACAATAATAATCAGAAGCCGTTTCAAGATTTTTCCTCCTCTTTCAGCTTGATGTAGGTTTTTCCCGAGGAATCCGCCGTCATAATCAGAACGTCATCTACCTGAAGGTTACTTTTTTTCAGTATTTGTTGCAGTTTTTCCTTTGTCATGTTGCAGACGTCAAACTCTCTGTCGATTACAGTGCCGTCGCAGATTACAAGACAGGGAATACTTCCATTTTCGGTTGCAATTTTCATATCTTCGGCAGTTACCGTGCGGTATTGGGGTTTAAGCTCAACGCTTATGGCACCGTTTGTTTCAATGTAAGCGTACTGCACCTGACTTATATCAAAAACGTCCTTAAGTCTTAAAGCCTCCATCAGATCATCAATGCTGTATCTGATAAGCTTGATTCTATTTTCAATAAGCTTTCCGTCTTTGATTATCATTACCGAATTGCCCTGAAGAATCTTTCTTACAGTGCGGCTTTTTATGCTTATAACTGAAAGCAGCACTTCAAACATAACAAGCACAAGAAGGGAAGTTATGGTGCTGATAAGGGGCATTTCCATATTCTGAAGGGGCATTGACGCAACATCAGAAATCAGTATGGTTATAACAAGCTCCGATGGCTGAAGCTCGCCAATCTGCCTTTTTCCCATAATTCTTACCATAGCTATTACAACAAAATAAACTATAATGCACCTGATTATAAGATTTATCATTGACCGTCACCTCACAGTAAGTATTGACCGCCCGGGCATAAAAAATCCCCACACCTTATTTTTGTAAAGTGTGGGAATAAAATTTTAATAGCAACGTGAGCAAGGGGAGTAGCCGCTGCGTTTTGCTTCGTCAACTGTCATTTTAGTCTTGGATTTTTTCAGGTAGGAACAGCCGTCTTTGTGATACTTGGTACCTGAAGCGGTAACAAAGCAAAAGTCTGAGTTGCTTTCTTCAGTTTCTTTGACAGTGGTTGAGGTTGTGTCTTTTTCATCTTCTTTATCAGTAACAGGTGAAGTGCTTTCTTTTACTGTAGTATTGCTGACAGTGAGATTTGCAGTGCTTTCAGCAGTAGTTTCTGTAACCTTTTCGGTTGTTGTAAGATCCGACTCAGTAGCTTCTGTAGTTTCTGGTACGGACTGGCTTTCTGTTACTTCAGGATACTCCTCAATAATAACAGCAGGTGCGTTTTCCAGTTGACTTATTCTGTACGTGTTACTTAAGCCCACAAAAAGGTTAGCTCCTGAAAGTACAACCAGCAAGGCTAAAAGTATGCTTATAACTTTGTTTGATTTATTCATAGCTTTCTCCTAAAACACAAGCTGAACAAGAAACATATAACAGATTGTTCCGCCTGATATTGAAATTATCATCTGTTTTTTCCACAGGTGTAAAGCAGCAGTGACAGCAATTGCAATAAGCTCAGGTACACCGTGACTGCCTGAAAGAATTGAAACGTCCTTAAGGGCGTATACAATAAGAAGACCGAAAACTGCCCCCGGAAGGTACTTGCCGAGATACTGAATGAACTTGGGTGTAGGCCTGTTTTCGGGAAAAGCAACGAAGGGCAAAAAACGCATAATAACCGTTGCTGAAAAAATAATAAGGATTGTTATGATTTTTTCATTAAAGCTCATTTCTGAGACCTTCCTTTCCCTGAAGATAGTTTCTGGAAAGAGCGAGAGCAATAAGAATTGCAATCATTGAGGGAATGATGAAGTTGTCCTTGCCGAAAATCATAAGGCAGATTGCAGACAGAAGAAGTCCCGAAACACTGCTGAAGTGGTTCTTATCCTTTTTCCACTGGCCGAGAAAGATTACAACAAACATAGCTGTCATAACAAACTCAATACCTTCAGTGTTGAAGTTTATCATTGTGCCGAAAACTGCGCCTATGGTGGAGCCGATTATCCAGTAAATGTGGTTGAAAAGGGTTACGAAAAACATAAACCAGCCTTTGTCAACATCTTTGGGAGGCTCAGCAGAATAGTTGATTGAAAAGGTTTCATCAACCATACCGAAAATCATATATATCTTTTTGAAGCCAAGCCCTTTATACTTTTCGAGCATTGATATACCGTAAAACAGATGTCTTGCAGAAAGAACAATGTTAACTATAAAAGTGTTAATGGGATCAAAGCCCGCAGTTAAAAGACTGATTGCAACAATTTGTGCACTGCCGCCGAAAATAAAGGTACTCATAAAAAGAGTATAAACAGGACCTAAGCCGTGAACGGTCATGGAAATACCGTAAGCAAGACCGAGAAAAACGTAGCCTGCAAGAATTGGCAGAGAGTGGGGGAGGGCAACATAAGCGGCACGTCGGATTCTTCTGCTTTTTGGTTCATTAGAAATATTTAGATCTTTTTCCAATTTTTTCACTTCTTTTAAAATATTCTCAAAGTATTATAATACCGTAAACTAAACATTTATTTACAAATTGGAATAATTAGAAGAAATAAACGTCTTTTTTATGCTGTTAATAAAAACCGATTTACTTTCAGAAGTTTTTGTGTTAAAATTCTCTTATCAGTTTAAAAGGTGATTATTATGAAAAACAAAAAGAGAAATATCTGTAGTGCTCTGACTGCAGCTGTCGGAGCTTTGATGATGGCTTTCGGAGTGTACCGTGGGGAATTGGCAGAGGTCTTTTCAAAGGCTGTAAGAATATGTCTGGAGTGTATCGGAATTGGATAATAAGAAAAAGCTTTCATCGGAGACTAAACGTAATATTTTCGGAGTTTTCTGGGCTGTTATAACCAATAGCTTTATTTTCGGCTTTGCTCAGGGAAAGATTTATACAGGAAAGCTGAAAAATCTCTGCCTGCCCGGACTTAACTGCTATTCCTGCCCGGGTGCCGTTGCTTCTTGCCCCATAGGCTCTCTTCAAGCTGTTATTGGCTCAAGAAACTTTAAATTCAGCTTTTATGTTGTAGGCTTTCTTGTGTTTATCGGTGCAATTTTCGGCAGATTCGTCTGTGGCTGGCTTTGTCCCTTCGGACTTTTTCAGGACCTTCTTCATAAAATACCCTTTCCTAAAAAAATCGCCACCTTCAAAGGGGACAAGCTTTTGAGAAAACTGAAATATGTTATTCTTCTGCTTTTCGTAATAATACTTCCCATGTGCATTGTGGATATTACAGGCCTTGGTGACCCCTGGTTCTGTAAGTACATCTGCCCGGCAGGAACACTTGAGGGTGGAATACCTCTTGTTCTGTTGAATGAGGGCATGAGAGAGATCATAGGTGCGCTTTATGCGTGGAAGTTTTTTATTCTCGCAAGTCTGATTGTGCTGTCGGTTATAATTTACCGGCCGTTCTGCAAGTATATCTGCCCTCTGGGTGCAGTGTATTCCGTATTTAACAAGGTGTCAGTTTTCAAGCTGAGATTCAACGAAGAAAAGTGCGTTTCCTGCAGCAAATGTCAGAAAGCTTGCAAAATGAACGTCAATCCGTGCAAAAATCCCGACAGTGCAGAGTGCATCAGATGCGGACTTTGCGTTGAGGTTTGCCCGACTGATGCCCTCACTGCAAACTTTAAAAGAAAAGGAAAAAATGAAAATAAAGAAAAGAAAACCGAAGATTTGTCAAAATAAAAGGAAAAATAAAGGAAAAACTTTACAAAAAAATTCAAAATATCATTGAGTTATCACAAAAAATGTTATATAATAAGGCGTATAGTATTTTAAAGATATAAATTTACATTGATTGGAGGGTCACTTCATGAGCGACAAAACCATACAATTCAAACTTACAACAAGTTCACCTGAAGAAATGAAAGAGGTGCTTACAACCGTATACGGTGCTTTGGTTGAAAAGGGCTACAACCCCATAAATCAGATTGTCGGATACATTCTCTCAGAGGACCCGACTTATATCACTACGCATAACAACGCTCGCAGTCTTATAAGAAGAATTGACAGAGACGAGCTTTTGCAGGAGCTTGTAAAGAATTATCTTAAGTAAAAACACGGAGGTATAAGATGGCAGCTAAAAAGAAAAATGAATTCCTTATGTATAAGGATAAGCCTCTTGTAAGAAAAGGTAACACAATTTATTACGGAAACATGAGTGACAAATTTGTAGTAATGTTCCAGATTCTCAGCACAAAGGACGTTGACGGTTTAAAGATTGCTGACAAGGTTTCGGTTCAGCTTATCAACACTGACCCCGACGTAAGACCTCATGACAGAATCGCACAGAAGACAGAGAAAAAGGGTCTTTACAGTGCAATGGACATCGGCAAAATCTGGCTCGAGAGAGCACTTGCAGAATAAAATTAAGCACACAAAACACATCAGAGCGACGGTTTCCCGTCGCTTTGTTATAGTATCCGTCCGTGGCGCAGCTGGATAACGCAGCAGATTCCGATTCTGAAGAACGGGGGTTCGAATCCCTTCGGGCGGGCCAAAAAACAAAATGGCACCTCAGGGTGCCGTTTTGCTTTTTCGTTATAATAAAACGAAGGGATTCGAACAAGGAGGGAGCGAAGCGGAAGAAAATGCTCCGGGGGAGCATTTTCGCCGACGTGGCAACGAGCTAAGCGAGGCGATAGGTGCGGGAGCACCGGGACAAAATCCCTTCGGGCAACATACAAAAACGCTGCTGCAATTTACTGCGGTAGCGTTTTCCTTTAAAGTGACTGTTCAAAAAGCCATTCCCAGACGTCCTTTTCGCTATAGAATCTGTCCCAGCAGTTATGACCTATGGTCTTATATTCTGTATACTTAACGTGCTCAACACCCAAATCTGTAAGGCTGTTATAAATTGTGCGTGAGAATTCGGGATTGACGATGGGATCTCCGCCGTTGTGGCCTAACCATATGGGTGTGTCTTTGAGAAGCAGTATTTCTTCGTCGCTCTGGAGGAAGCTTCCTCTGTAACCGCAAAGGGGCATTGCTGCCGCATATTTACCGGAATGGCGGATAATTTGGTCAAAGGTACCTGCGCCTCCTCGGGAATCACCGGTAACGTAAATTCTGTCTTTGTCTAGGGGGTAATTCGACAGTATGTATTCATCAATAAGGCTTGTAAGAACTGCGTTCATATCATCGTCTTCCCAGTTGCCGGTTTCGTGAAGCTGAGGCATCAGTATGTAGCAGGAAGTGCCGTTCTTTTCAATACCTTTTAAAAGGGAAAGCATAACGTGACACTGATTGTCGTTTCCTCTTTCACCTGAACCGTGGAGAAAAACTACCAAAGGGTAGGTTTTGCCATCTTCAATTTTGTCAGGAGATTTCAGTCTGAAGGGTAATTCTCTGCCCTCGTGAAGATAACGGTGGCCCTCAATTGTTTTGTCAAAAAGATAGGGGACAGGGTCTGGGTTGATCCCTTCTTTCGGTTCTCCCTGTGCAGGATAAAGACCGAATACACCTACAAAAAACATATAAACGGAAAGGATTGCTGAAACAATAGTGTTTAACATACATATACCTCCTTATGTGTTGTAACAGAATTATAACATACTGATAAAGGAATAGCAACATCAATAATAATTCTTAAGTTTCAGAAATAAGCACCTGAATTGACAACAGAGTAATTAAATGATACAATAAGGGAAATATAATCAGAGGGAGAAAACTAATGGAAGAAACAAACATCACAACCGATACAAAAAAGCAGGTAAAAACAAGTGAATTTGTTCTTTACCTTATGGGTGTATTTTTCTACACTACAATGACAGGTATGCTTAATGCAAACCGTAACGCCTACCTTGTAAACGTTTTGCAGCTGAAATCAGAACAGACAGCGTTCTTCAATGCAGTTGTAGCAATCGTACCTTTTATTCTTAACTTTTTTATCGTTATGTACATAGACGGAAGAAAAATGGGCAAAACGGGCAAATTCAGACCTCTTGCAACCCTTACCATTATTCCTATGGGAATTCTGCTCTTCCTTTCATTCTGGGCTCCTCCTGCACTTACAGGCGACCTTCTTCTCGTTTATGTAATTACCGTTGCTATTCTCTGGGCAGTATGCGGTTCATTCGGCAACTCAATCAATATGATTGCAAACGTAATGACAACCAACCTTAAAGAGCGTGACAAGGTGCTTTCATTCAGAAGCATTTCCTCTGCTGTAGGTAATTCAGCACCCCTTGTAATTCTTCTTGTTATCGGTCTTATCTGGAAGAACAACGAAGGTTTACAGTACCTTATCGGTGCAGGACTTTGCGGTGCAGTGGGTATAATTACTGTTCTTTTAGGTATGAAGGTTGTAAGAGAAAGAGTAACCTATACCGCAGAAAAGCAGAATCCACTTCTCGGCTTCAAGGAAATCTTATTCAACAAGTACGCACGTACAATTATTCTTTCCGAAACACTCAAGTCATTCAGAGGCATTTCAACCTATATGGAAAGCTTTATTGCAATTGCCGTTCTCGGTGACGCATCAAAGAAGATTATCTTCGTACTTCCCGTCGGTATCGGTACTGCTGTTGGCATGCTTGTAATCAACTTCCTCCTCAAGAAGTTTGACTCCCGTGTGCTTTATATCGCAAGTGGTATTTATTCAGTATGCGCAAATCTTATTGCCTTCACTGTAGGTTATTTCTACTTCAAAAATCCCAACACAGTTCTTCTTATCGTGTTTGTTGCATTCCTCTTCCTTATCGGACTTCAGTTCGGTGCTTCAAACCTTCTTCCCAGTATGTTCCAGGCTGACGTTCTTGAGGATATTGAGCTTAAAACAGGTAAGCGTTTTGATGCATCTTTCCCATTTGTTATTTCAATAGGAACACTTATCAGCGGTACAATCGCTTCAACACTCGCTCCCATTATTCTCTACGGCGACAACTCAATTATCCATTACATTCAGCCCACAGAGCTTGTGCCCAACCCAGTACAGACAACAGAAACAAAGATTCTTCTTTTGTTCTTCTATACAATTGTTCACGGACTTATGATGTTCCTTGCAGGCGTACCTTTCTTCAGATATAAGCTTACAGGTAAAACAAAGCAGAATATCCATGAACAGGTAATTGAGCTCAGAGCTAAAAACGGAAACTGAAATAAATGAAAATCGGTGAATATATAAGTGCTGTGTTCTTTCCGCAAAGGTGTCCCCATTGCGGAAAGGTTATGCCCTTTATGAAAAACAGCTGTACTTGCGTCGGTGACGAAGTACGGCTGATTTCAAATGATTTCTGCAGACATTGCGGCAGTGAAAGGGAAAGTTGCACCTGCGAATCGAAAAGAGGAGCGTATCTCGATAATATTGCAGGAGTATATTGCTACGGAGGCAGAATCAGAACACAGATTGCACTTTACAAATTTTCAGGACAGAAAAGACTTGCAAAGGAGTTTTCTCTTTGTATGAGTGAAAGAGTTGCCGAAGTTTTCAGCGACATAAATTTTGATGCTGTAACCTTTGTACCTGCGTCTGAAAAATCTCTTTCCGAGCGTGGATTCAATCAGAGCGAGCTTCTTGCAAAGGGCGTTTCAGAAAGGCTTTTTGTGCCTTTTGAGCCGACACTCAGAAAGGTAAGAGAAACGGAGAATCAGCATACTCTCACGGCAAAGGAAAGAACAGTAAACCTTGACGGAGCCTTTGGCTTAGCAGACGGAGCTTCGGTAAAGGGCAAAACCCTGCTTCTTTGCGATGACATCAAAACAACGGGAACAACTCTCAGAAAATGCTCCGATGTGCTTTATGAAAACGGAGCAAAGGAAGTTTACTGTATTGTTCTTGCAGTGACGGACTATATGACAGATATATAAATATCAAACCCACCGGCTCACACCGATGGGCTCACTGAGATTAAGAAAAGCGGCACAGGTTATCTGTGCCGCTAAGTTTTTTATTTGCCGAGCTTTGAGTAAACTGTGTTTACAACTCTGTTGGCATTTTTAGTGATTGTTGTTAAAGCGTTTTCGATTGCTGATGGTTCAGGATCATCAATGATACCTGCAGCAGCAAGTGCTTTGCCGAGATTTGCTTCAGCGGTATTCCACGCTTCAACATCAACCACTGTTTCATTAAGCAGTGTATTTACTTCGGCAATTGCTGCCTCAACAGCCGCTTTGTCTGCGTCTGATACAGCACTCTTGTCAGCTTCATCCCAAGCAAGCTTATATTCGTTGATGGTTCTTGTAAGTCTGCCGTTATTGAACTGAGGATATGCTTCGGGGTTTGAGTAAACATCAACCATATTGTTGTCTGTCATAATGCGTATAGCAAGCTTCAGTGCAACATCGTTATACGGAAGAAGCTCGTGGGCCTGACCTTTGAAGAGCCATGTTGAACAGGGAATAAGGCCTGTAGTTGTGTCAACCATACCGTCGGGTGAAAGGTGGTTGTGTTCGGGGTTGCTGCAGTATGTGCCTGCAGCCTTGTAGTCTTCGCCAAGGGTTGTGCCGAGGTCTGCAAATGTTACTCCCATAGTTGTCGAAGCAGCGTGGATAACTCTGTCTGCGTTTGTTGTTTTGTAGTCTTTGCAGATAGGGAAGAGATTAACATCGTAGCACGCAACGTCAGCAACGATACAACCTGTATCCATAAGTGCAAATAGGTTGTCCTTGAAGTTGGCTCTCGCTTCCATAAAGTCGTCAACCTTGGCTCTGAGATAATCGTATTCTTCGCCCTGAAGCCAAATTTCTCTTGCCTCTTCGTAGTATGCTGTGGGGCAAAGAGCCCAGATAATAGTGGAGTTACGAGCAGCAATATCAACTACGCCTGCAGCCAATTTGCGAAGTGCGTTCATTAGAACATCTTTGGGAAGTATACGAAGCACCATGTTGATAAGGTATGAAGTATATGTATCACCGAGAAGACCAACGATAATATTTTCATAAAGGTCCTCTTCGTTATAGAAACTGAGGTTATCTGTGAGAAGGTCACCGATAATATTTGAACCGTCAAGTGCGGGTTCTACAAAAACAACCTTCTTGATAAGCTCATAATCTTCGGGATACTCTTCAAGGTACTTGACAGCGATTGTACCGCCAAGGCTGATGGAGCAGATTTTAACCTGCTTTGCGCCGGTCTTGGGAAGAACAACGTTATGAATATAGTAGTTGAGATGCTCTGTTGTTGATATAACATCACCAAGTGAGTCATAACCGAAATAGAATACATTATCTTCGCCTACTATTTCGCCAAGCTCCTGAATGGGAATGAACTTGTAGTATTCCTCTTTGACTTCGGCAGGAAGCTCGCTCATGGGGCATTCATAGCAGGGAACCTCAATATTATTGGTGTAATTACCCTTTGTATCCTTTTCAACAACCCAAAGAGCCTCGTGAGCAGCTTTGTAGAGTGCATCAGCCAGTCCCATATCACGTCTGAAGATTATTGCACTGAGAAGAGGAAGAAGTGCAGTCTTGAGCAGGGCGGGAATTTCAATTCTGAGGGGCCATGCAGTAATGTATGCACCTTTATCGTCTTTTGCCCAGTTGCCGTTTTCATCAACAAGATAAGTGTTGTTCTGGCTCATTCCGTGAACAATTATAACAGGTGTTTCTGTGTCATAATCAGGCACATAGTCGCTCTTTGCAGAAGTCATGATTACAAGTGAAGAGAAAATCATAACAACTGAAAGAAGCACGGCGATTGATTTTTTGATTTGTTTCATAACATAATCTCCTTGCTTTTTATATTGCGTTAACATTTTATAACAATAACTGCAACAAATCAATAGCAAATTCATAATTTAATTTAATTTTTTTGTAAAAATACGCAATTAAAGAGGTTTGTTGAAATTTTATTCACATTAAAATCAAGCGGCTTCAATAACAACAATTAAAGAACGGTAAAATACAGCGATGATTATCCTTGACTTAAAAAGACAATTGTGTTATTATCTGTGTGGTTGATTTGTTAAAAAAAATCATACTCTATTAAAAATTACGGAGGTAATCAAAAATGAAAAAAAGCATCAGAAAAGTTCTTGCAGTTGCTCTTGCAATGCTTATGCTTTCAAGCACATTTGTTGTAAGCTTTGCTGCAACAGAACTTAATGCAGACGCAGTTGCTAAGCACTATGGCCAGTATAAGAATTATCTGCTTCTCGGTGACAGTGTAGCAAGCGGCTATCGTGACGAAGTTACAGAAAACGATGAAGCTTACAACGAACTTCACAAGGATTCAACTTATTACAGATACACAGGATCCTATGCTGACGTTCTTGCAAACGCAATTATCGAGGATAAGAGTATGACAGCTCTTGCAGCTCCCGGCTTCAGAACAATTGAAATGCGTTATATGCTTGAAGACGATTTCGCTGCAACCTGCACAGATCCTTATCTCTTCCACACAAGCCATCTTTATGTTTATGAAGACGAAATTTGTGACTGCCACAACGTGAACAAGCTTCCCGGCTCAGAACACTTCAGAGACGAATTCAAGAAATCAATCAAAGCAGCAGACCTTATTACTCTCGGTATCGGCGGTAACGACTGGGGTGCATACCTTACATGGGTTCTTGCAGATATGATTGAAAAGGAAGCTCCCGCTGACAAGTATCTTGAAGACGTTAAGGAAATTATCGCTAACGGCAACCTTGATATGGAAACAGTAGAAAAGCTTCTTGAAGTTGCTCACTATATCGGCCTTCTTCCCGATCTCCTTTTACAGCTTCCTAAGGAAGTAGAATATGGCCTTACAAACTTCTATAAAAACTGGGATATTATGATTCAGGATATCTATGATCTCAATCCTGATGTAACTCTTATGGTTGTCGGTATGGGCGACAACGGCATCAAGGGTAAGTATTACGATTATCCCGGCGTTGAAGGGGGTCCTGTTTCAGGCGGCATTGTTGGTGAAACTGAAGGCGCAATGAAGGTAGTTATCGATCTTATTCTCGGTATCGGTAACGCTCCTATGATTGAAGGCGCAAGAAAGTTCGGTTACACATACGTTGATACAAACGGTGCAACTTATGTTGACAGCCATCCCGACAAAGATGGTCACGTATTTATCGCTAACAAAATCATCGAAGCTCTTCCCGATCCCGAAATCAAAGATATGTTCGACGACGTTAAGCCCGGCGACAAGTACTACAGTGCAGTTGAATATGTTGTTGCAAACGGCATTATGACAGGCATTGCTGACAGAACCTTCGGTGCAAATGAAGCTATTACAAGCGGACAGCTCAATGCAGCTATCAACGCTATCACAGGTGCAAACGGCTCAACATCAGGCACAGCTAAGGCAAAGATGCTTGAGGTTGCTCTTGCAATGCTTACAGGCGGTGCTAAGAAGGGCTTTGTCGGCTTCTTCAAGGGCTTTGGCATTATGATGAGAGTTATGGCTGAAAACAGCTTTAATGTTGGTGCTACAATCACAAGAGGCGAAGCTGCTAACTACTTAAAGGATCTCAGCCAGATCTGAATTATTTAAAACTTTAGATGCACTTCCGTAAAACGGCAGTGCATCTTTTTTTGTTTTGAAAAGCACGAAAATCTGATTTTTGTGGCGAAAACTACAGAATTCAGGAAAATGTTTGATAGTGTCTGTTTTGTGAAGGTTGTTTGAAATAACTACTAACTTTGTAGTTTTATGGTTAACAGAATTGCAACATCGTGTATAATTGTCTGCGGACTAAAAATTAATAAATTTTGGAGGATCAAAATGAGTCACGAAACAAACGGAAAATTCAAGCTTCTTCACAAGCCCACAAAAACAAAAATGCAGATTCTTTCACTTGTATTTGTGTGGATTGCAATCTGGAACGTAATTTATCAGTATCTTCACGGTGCAGGGTTTCTTCACTTTGAAATCGGCTCACTCAGTCTCGGCGTTGAAAACTGGGCATTCTTTGCAGCAGTAACACTTTTCTTTATGCAGGAAGAGCTTTCTTATAAGGATCGTTTTTGGCATACACTTTGCGGCGGTACAGTAGGTCTTCTCCTTGCGGGCGGTGTTGTTGCAACAGTACACCTTCTTATGGGTAAAGGACTTGACCACGCAACAGCAGCATCAATTCCTCTTGTAATTGTAGTTGGAGCCCTTATTCTTCTTCACCCCTACATACCTCTTTTCTTCAACAACGTAGGCTTCATTTACCTTATAGTTGCTTTTGTAAAATCAGATGTAATGCTTGAGAATCTTCCAACATACATCTTTTCACTTGTTCTCGGCTCACTTATCCTTAATCTCGGTTGCAGTGTTATCATCACTAAGTTCACTGCATTCGCTCAGAAAAAGGTAGCAAAGGCAGCTGAAGCAGTAAAGAGCAAATAGGAAAGTTAAAATCACTGTCAACCGGCAGTGATTTTTTTGTTGAAAAAAGCTGATATATATAGTATAATGGCTGTAATTTAAAAGCAGGTGATAAAATGGTTGATTTCAGCAAACAGTATGAAGTTAAAAAAATATATGAAAATACGTACTCTATAAAAGAAGAGGGCTTTGAAGGTCTTGATACTTATATGTATCTTCTTGTGGGTGAAGAAAAGGCACTTCTTATTGACTGCGGATTCGGCATAATTGACCTCAAAAAAATCATAGGCGAAATTACCGACAAGCCTGTTATATGCGTTTGTACCCACGGTCACCATGATCACGTAATGGGTGTTTGTCAGCTTGAGAAATGCTATATTCACTCCGTTGATGCAGAGATTTTCACTTTTAATATGTGTGAGCCTTGCCTGAGAATGTACGCAACCAACAACGCTCTGACCGTACATAAAACCAGTGAGGGCTTCAGCGAGTTTGCTGAAGAATGGATAAACAAAACCTACCCCTTACCGAAAATGCTTGATGATATTCCATATTTTGATCTTGGTAACAGAAAGGTATACTGGCGTCTTATTCCGGGTCACACCCGCGGAAGTATTGCTCTTTACGATGAAAAAAACTCTGCCGCCTTTGACAGCGACGGAGCCTCAAGGGGAGTATGGGTTTACCTTTTTGAATCTACAAGCCTTACGGAATATATTGAAACGCTTAAAGGTTATATCGCTTTTCTCACGGAAAAAGGCGTAACCAGAAGATACGTTGCTCACGACGGAGCTGAGCATAATATTGACGAGCTTAAAAATCTTCTTTCCTGCTGTGAGGATGCTCTCAATGACCCATCTCTGGGTGAAGAGTTCCGTAACCCTTACACAAGGGCAAGAATAGTCAGAAGCAGCAATTCCGTTGTTATCTGCAAGCAGTAAAAAAAGTAAAAAAATTCCCATATTTTTGTTGACAAGACGTAAAATATATGATATACTCCGAAGTACCGCATATTGAAGGCGGCGTATTTTGTTATGCCACAAGTGATTTATAATCCGCCTTAAGATAGCGAGTCCATAATAAAGGAAGGTAAGAAAAATGTACGCAATTATCGTAACAGGCGGCAAGCAGTATAAGGTAGAAGCAGGCGATACTCTCTACATCGAAAAGCTTGACGTTGAAGCAGACTCCGAAATCACATTCGACAACGTTCTCGCTGTTGGTACTGATGACGGTATCAAGGTTGGCGCAGATGCTGCAAACGCAACTGTAACAGCTAAGGCAATCAAGAACGGCAAGGCTAAGAAGGTAACAGTATTTACTTACAAGCCCAAGAAGAATGCTAAGCGTAAGATGGGTCACAGACAGCCTTACACTAAGGTTGAAATCACAGCAATCAACGCTTAAGTCATGATTAAGGCAACCTTTTACAGAAGAGGAAAAACCCCATGCGGCTTTGAAATCAGCGGTCACAGCGGTTATGCTGAAGAGGGTACGGATATAATCTGTGCATCGGTTTCGTCTGTGGCTTATATGGCAGTCAACACAATTACAGATGTAATCGGTGAAAAGGCTGACATAAGCATTTCTGACGGATACTTCAGATTCACAACAAACAGTGAACGCAGCGAAACAAAAGCAGTACTGGAAGGCTTAAAGCTTCATGTAAGTGCCTTGGCAGGTGATTACAGTGAATATGTCACCTGTAAAGAAGAAAACCTATAAAGAATAATACGGAGGTGTAACAAAATGCTTAAGATAAACATTCAATTATTCGCTCACAAAAAAGGTATGGGTTCAACCCGTAACGGCCGTGACTCAGAATCAAAGAGACTCGGTGTTAAGCGTGCAGACGGTCAGTTCGTTCTTGCAGGCAACATCCTTGTAAAGCAGCGTGGTACTCACATTCATCCGGGTAACAACGTAGGCAGAGGTTCAGACGACTCACTTTTCGCTCTTATCGACGGTAAGGTTAAGTTTGAACGTATGGGCAAGGATCGCAAGAAGGTTAGCGTTTACGCTGTTGAGCAGTAAAAGCATTTCTAATTGCATACAAAACGCATCGTGAATTTCTCACGGTGCGTTCTTTTTTATTGACAACCATATTACTCTCAGGTATAATCAAAGCATCAATCAAAAAGGAGAGAAATATATGAAAATTACATTTATGGGTGCAGGCAGTACTGTTTTTGCCAGAAATGTAATCGGTGACTGTATGTGCACTCCCTCGCTTTGCGAAAGCGAGTTTGCACTTTACGATATCGATGCAAAAAGACTTGAGGAATCAGAGATTATTCTTCGTGCTCTTAATAAGAATATCAACGAAAACAAGGCGACAATAACAACACATCTTGGTGAAGAAAACCGTAAAGCTGCTCTCAGAGACGCAGATTTTGTAATCAATGCTATTCAGGTTGGTGGTTACGAGCCTTGTACGGTAATTGACTTTGAAATCCCGAAAAAGTACGGTCTTCGTCAGACAATTGCCGACACAATGGGCATTGGCGGAATTATGCGCGCCCTTCGTACAATCCCCGTAATGAAGGCCTTTGCAGACGATATGGAAGAGGTTTGTCCCGATGCGTGGCTGCTCAACTACTCCAATCCCATGGCTATGCTTACGGGTTATATGTTAAGACACACAAAAATCAAAACAGTCGGTCTTTGCCACAGCGTTCAGGGTTGCTCATTCCATCTGCTTAAAGCTCTCGGAATGGAGGATAAAATTGAGGGCAGACGCGAGCTTATTGCAGGTATAAACCATATGGCGTGGCTTCTTGATATAAGAGATAAAGACGGAAATGATCTTTATCCCGAGATCAGAAAACGTGCAAAAGAGAAGAACGCTAAGGAAAAGCACGGCGATATGGTGCGTTACGACTATATTGATAAGCTGGGCTACTACTGCACAGAAAGCAGTGAGCATAACGCAGAGTACAACCCCTTCTACATAAAGAGCAGATACCCCGAAATGATTGAGGAATTCAATATACCTCTTGACGAATATCCGAGACGATGCGTAAATCAGATTGAAGGTTGGGAAAAGCAGAAAGACGAAATTCTGCAGAACGGTGAAATTACCCACGAGCGTTCTCAGGAATATGCTTCGTATATTATGGAAGCTATTGTTACCGGCAATCCCTACAAAATCGGTGGCAACGTGCTCAATAACGGACTTATTGAAAATCTTCCCGATGAAGCCTGCGTTGAAGTGCCTTGCCTTGTTGACGGCAGCGGTATTACACCATGTAAGGTAGGAAAGCTTCCTCTTCAGCTTGCGGCTATGAACTCAAGTAATATCTACGCTCAGCTTCTTACAATTGAAGCTGCTGCAACCCTTAAAAAGCAGTACATCTATAACGCAGCTATGATGGATCCTCTTACCGGCGCAGAGCTTAATATCAAAGACATCTACGCAATGGTTGATGAATTATTAGAAGCGCATAAGGAGTGGTTGCCTCAGTATGAATAATATTACTTTTGAACAGTTTAACTCAGCCACTTTCAGGCTCTATGAAAATAATCCCATAATAAAAAATCCCCCCGAAAGCTTTGTAGTTGCTGACCCCTCAGTGCTTACACCTGATATGTGTCACGATAAAAAGTGGCACCTTTTCTGCCACACCTTTTTCGGCGTGTATCAGTATGAGAGCGACGACGGAATCAGCTTCAGACGAATTCAGAAAATCGTAAACAGAGCGATGCGTCCCAACATTAATTACATCGACGGCAAATATTATCTTTTCTACGAAAGAACAAGACCTGTTATACTCAACGCACTTTCACTTATAGGTGTCAAGTGGAAAAGTGAAATTTACTGCACCGAATCCACTGACCTTAGAAACTGGTCAGCGCCATATCTTGCTTTAGGCAAGACTCAGCCCTATGAAGAGGATAAGCACGGTCAGGCTCTTTCAAATCCGTTTCTCATGAAAGTCGGGGAGAAATACCGTCTTTATTACTCCTGCGGACAGACCTTCATCAAGGACTGCGGCTTCTGCGAGCCTACTCACATCAGCTTTGCTGAAAGCAGACGTATAACAAACGGTTATCTTTCACTCAGCGCGCCTATAATCAGCCCTGACAAGAGCATAAAGCACCTTAATTTGTGCTCGGGCTGTCTTAAGGTGTACAAGCTTAAGGATTGCTACATAGGTCTTCAGAACGGCATTTTCGAAGAAAACGGAAAAAGCCATTCAGCAATTATGCTCCTTAAATCTGATGACGGTGAAAACTTTGAATTTGTAAAGCATCTGCTTATGCCTCAGAAGTGCGGAAGCAGCAACTGGATGGCTCAGTATGTTTATGCCTGCTGTCTTACCTACTATGAGGGAAAGCTCCGTCTTTACTTCAACGCGCGCAATGTTTCCAATAATCTTACCGGCAGAGAGAGTATAGGTGTATTTGAAGCTGATTTATAAAATTTCTGAAAAGCTATTGACTCTCACGCAGCGTAATAGTTTATAATGCACCTTGAGGTGGTTAAAGAATGAAAATGCAGATAAAAGAATTCTCTCTTCTTACGGAAGTCAGTGTGCGCACACTTCATTATTATGACGAAATCGGACTTCTTAAGCCGGATGAGGTTGACCGGGAAAACGGTTATCGCTATTACGGTGAAAGGGCATTTGAAAAAATGCTTGAAATTCTCTTCCTGCGTGAGTTAGGTTTTTCTCTTAAGAGCATAAAGGAAATTCTTTCTTCACCCACATATAATAAAAAAGAGGCTTTCAGGAAACAGAAAGAGCTGCTGAATCTTAAAAAGGCAAAAATTGAAAAAATGATTTCTGTACTTGAAGAGGCCGAGAAAGGTGAATTAAAAATTATGACAATTGACAACAGCTACGAAAAAACAAGAAAGCAGTATGAGGCTGAGGTAAAAGAAAAATGGGGCAATACAGATGCCTATAAGGAAAGTCAGCAGAAAACTGCAATTTATTCAAAGGGAAAATGGAACGATGTATTCTCAGGTCTTGATGAAGTGATTGCAGAGTTTGCAAAGGCAAAGGCTGAGGGCGAAACAGCAGAAGACAGCACTTCACTTGCTGAAAAGCTTCAACAGTATATTACGGACAACTTTTACACATGCACAAAGGAAATCCTTACAGGTCTTGGTGAAATGTATGTCCTTGATGAACGGTTTAAAGAAAATATTGACAAGCACGACGAGGGCACAGCTGAATTTATGAGAGAAGTAATCAGGATTTACTGCAGATAATAATTAAGGCGGCAGAGGAATTATTCCTTTGCTGCTTTTTGCTGAATAAGATTTTACAAAATTTAATTGAAAAACAGCTCTCTTCGTGTTACAATAAGCGGCAGATATTCATATTAGGAGGTGTATTTAATGAGCAAAACCATGAAAGCTACAATTTGTTGTCTTTTGGGATACAGTATTTACGGCTTCAGTTTTCTTTTTTCAAAAATAGGCTTTGATATTGCAATGCCCAATGTGCTTCTTGCAGTGCGTTTTACTTTAGCTTTTCTTGTGCTTAGTATTTTCGTGGTCGCAGGTAAAGCCAAAGTCTCCGTAAAAGGAAAACCGGTTAAAAAGCTCCTCCTAATGGGTCTTTTGCAGCCTTGCATTTACTTTGTCTGCGAGGCAGAGGGGATAAGACTTACAACTGCCTCATTTTCGGGCGTTATTATCGGCCTTGTGCCGGTTGCAGGGATTATTCTGGGTGTAATTTTTCTCAAGGAAAAATGCAGTATTTTTCAGATTGTATGCACAGTGCTGTCAGTAATCGGCGTAGGACTTATAACGACGGGAGGTATGGGAGAGTTTTCTGCCTTAGGGTTTATACTCCTTCTTATATCTGTTGTTTCCACAACCTCATTTTCAATCCTCAGCAGAAGCATTTCAAAAGAGTTTTCAGCCTTTGAACGCACCTATGTTATGACAGGCCTTGGCGCTGTATGCTTTACGGTAATCGCTCTCGTGGAAACAAAATGCAGTCCTGAGCTGTGGATAGTTCCGATGAAATCAAGCTCTTTCTGGTTTTGCACCTTGTATCTTGCAATAGTTTCCTCGGTGCTTGCATTTACCCTTATCAATTATGCACTTAATTATTTAAGTATAGGACACACCCTGATTTTTTCAAATCTCACCTCGTGTCTGTCTGTAGTCCTGGGCATATTCGTGCTGAAAGAGAGCTTTTCAGTTCTTCAGCTTCTCGGTATAGTTATAATCATACTCAGTGTATTCGGAGTGTCGGTATACAATTTAAAAACAGAGAAAAAATCGCAAAAGGAGAAATAAATATGATCAGAAAAATCGACGGCACCTTTTTTGAATTCCGTCATCACAACACCGCTGAGGGCAAATATTGGAATCCGGCTTTGGAAAAATTCACCTCAGAGGATTGGCGACAGAAGGTGCGTGAAATTGCAGAAATCAAGATGGAATATATTGTTGTTATGGCTACTGCACTTTACGACAAATGCTACTTTAAGTCAAAGGTGTTTCCGTTTGCAGAAATTCCCTGCAGCGACCCTATAGAGGAAATACTTGACGAGGCAGATAAGTGCAAGGTTAAAGTTTTCCTTGGAAACGGCTTTTACGGTGACTGGACAAAGCCACACAACAATATGACAAGCAAGGAAATAATTGACCGTTCATTCAGAGCTATGGAGGAGCTTACAGCTCTTTACGGCCACCACGAAAGCTTTTACGGCTGGTATTTCCCTGACGAAACCTGCATAATTCTGAACTTTTCAAAGGATTTTACTAAATATGTAAACCTCTGCTCAGCACACTGTCACAGCATTACGCCGAAAAAGAAGACGCTTATTGCACCATACGGCACAAATCTCGCATTACCTAACAGCCGATATGTAAAAACTCTTTCTGAGCTTGATGTTGATTTTATCGCTTATCAGGACGAGGTCGGTGTAAAAAAGACCAAGGTGCAGAGAACGGAGAAAATTTTTGAAAGACTACGCAAAGCCCACGACAAAGCAGGCAGAGCAGAGCTTTGGGCAGATATTGAGCTGTTTGATTTTGAGGGAATGGTATATAAAAGTGCCCTTGTTCCGGGAAAGATTGAACGTATTACAAGACAGATAGAAAACGTTGCACCGTACTGCGACAAGATTATCAGCTATCAGTATCTCGGTATTATGAATCCTGAAAATTCACCCTCATTTGCAGGTCATCCCGATTCTGCAAAGCTTTATGAGGATTACAAAAAGTATATAAACAAGTAAAACTAAAATTGCTCCTGAAAAATCAGGAGCAATTTTTATGTAAGATCGTATTCGTTGAGAAGCTTTTTAAGATTATCTTTAGCTTTTTTGATTCTGCTTCTTGTTGCCGAGGCTGAAATGCCGAGCACCGAGCCGATTTCTCTGCTTGTGAGATGCTCTGCCATAGAAAGCAACTCTTTGTCTTCCTTGGACAGCCTGTTGAAGGCTTTCTGCATATTGATTGCAGAATCAAAATCCGTTTCCGTAAACACATTTGTTTCGTAAATGTTCTGATAATCCGAGTTCATCTTATATAAAGAAGCATACCTCAGATAATCATTTTTCACATTTTTCGCAATTGCATAAAGCCAGGATTTGCTCTTTTTTATATGGGCAAAGCTGTAGCAGGAAATGTATTTCCAGGCGTTGAGATAGGTCTGCTGGCATAAATCCTCTGCAGTTGCTTCATTGAACTGACTGCGAAAATATAAAAATATTATATGCTGATATTTGCTCCACAGTTCGTTAAAAAAATCGTTGGGTAGAGCATTCATTATTTCCACCAGAGCATCTTTTTAGCATATTTTTTCTCTCTCTTTTCAGCTTCCTCGTATGTCTGAATCAGACCGACATTGTAGCTGTTGTTTTGAATGTAACCGTGAAGCCCTTTTCTTGCCACAATCTGACCGACATTATAGAATTTTATACTTCTGTCAGAAAGCTCTTCATCGGTGAGTTCATCAGCAATAAAAACCTTTCCGCAGTTTGAAATGCACCCCAAATGTTAGACATTGTGATATAATGTTTAACAGGAGGGGTGATTTTTTATGCCCAAAGGAATACCAAACAAAAAAATACACAGGTGAATTCAAACAAAAAGTAGTAGAAACAATGCACAAGGAAAAGTTAAGTTACAAAGAAGCTGCAAGGCAATTCGATGTTTCGTTTGATACCGTGGTTGCAGGATGGGAACGAATATATCTTGAAGAA
>JBGVGM010000158.1:0-17460 GCA_045121655.1 Acutalibacteraceae bacterium
CCTTATCAATAGCTTCAACATCAGTACCGATAAGCTTTACACCGTTTTCCTGAAGGAAGCCTTCCTTCCAGAGCTGCATTGAAAGAGTAAGACCAACCTGGCCGCCAAGACCTGCAAGAAGTGAGTCAGGCTTTTCAAGAAGGATAATTCTCTTAAGTGTTTCAGATGTAAGAGGCTCAAGATAGATTTCATCAGCAAGAGCCTTGTCTGTCATAATTGTAGCAGGGTTGGAGTTAACAAGAACAACATTCATGCCTGCCTGCTTAAGCACACGGCAAGCCTGAGCGCCTGCATAGTCAAATTCGGCAGCCTGTCCGATAACAATAGGACCTGAACCGATAACAAGAACTTTTTTAATATCTTTATTCAGCGGCATTGTTAAACTCCTCCATTAATTTTTCTATTTTTTCGATTACATAGTCGGCATTCACTTCAAACTGAACTGAAAGTGCAAAGCTTCCCTTGTACTCAATTCCTTCAACAGTTTTGTCGTTTCCGTTAAGGTGACTTACTGTGCCTTCCTTTATGCTGTCTTCTTTAACGGCATAGCTGTGGTTCTGTGAGGTAATAAGTGTTCTCGCAGTACCCACAACCTTTACGGGCTGATTTCCGCCGTGGTGGCCGTAAGGAAGCTTTATAATTTCTGCACCCTTTGCCATAGCCATAAGCTGATGACCAAGGCCAATGCCAAATACGGGAATTTTACCCCTAAGCTTTCCTATTTCTGTAGAAGCTTCTTTCATTTCTTCAGGGTTACCTGCACCCTCTGAAAGAATTACTGCCTCAGCGCCAATTGAAAGAAGATCCTCAGCCTTTGTATCGTAAGGAAGAACCGTCACCTTGTAGCCTTTGTTTGCAAGCTCAGCTTCAAGCTTCTTTGTTGAGCCGAAGTTTACGATTGCAAGGTGTTTTTTAACCTCAAGTCCTGCAATATGCTCTGTCTTTTCTTTTGAAGCGGTATTCTTAACAGCATCAACTATTTTGTAGTTTTCAACAGCTGACATATCAGAAGGAATTTCATCACAGATAATTGCGTTCTGTGTTCCGCCGTCTCTGATGATGTTTGTAAGCTCTCTTGTGTCAACTCCGTAGATACCGGGAATACCGTTATCCTTAAGGAATTTATCAATATTGTATTCGCATCTGAAATTGCTGGGCCTTTCGCACCATTCACGAACAACATAGCCGCTTAAGGCGGGCTTACCGATAAAGTCTTCTTCAATAATTCCGTAGTTACCGATAGTGGGGAAGGTCTGAGCAACAATCTGTCCGTAGTAGCACGGGTCAGTGAGAAGCTCGATATAGCCAACCACATTTGTTGAAAAGATAAGCTCGCCTACCTTTTCGCAATCGGCACCGAAGGCATAGCCCTCAAACACCGTTTTATCCTGCAAAACCAAATAACGCTTTTTCATGTTATCTTTGCCCTTGTCCACACAAAAAATCTGTGAAACTTCCTTTCTCTTGATATTATGGTAATCAGTCAGCCATACACTTTACAAGAACTGCCTTCTGTGCATGGAGTCTGTTCTCTGCTTCGTCAAAAATCTCTGCAGCGTGCTCTTCAAGAACCTTAGCTGTAATTTCCTCTTCACGGTGAGCGGGAAGACAATGAAGAACCATAACGCCTTCGTTGCTTACACCTACTACACTGTCATTAATCTGATAATCCTTGAAGATTTTCTTTCTCTCTTCTGCTTCACCTTCCTGACCCATTGAAGCCCATACGTCAGTGTAAAGTACATCTGAGCCCTTAGCAGCCTCAAGAATGTTATCGGTGCAGATGAAATCGCCGTTTTCCTTTGCCCACTTCATAATTTCAGCATCGGGCTGATATTCCTTGGGGCAGGCAATTGCAACGCTCATACCTGTTTTGATACCGCCTACGATAAGGCTGTTTGCCATATTGTTACCGTCACCTATGTAGCAAAGCTTCTTACCTTCAAGAGAGCCCTTATATTCACGGATTGTCTGAAGGTCAGCAAGCACCTGACAGGGGTGACAGAAGTCTGTAAGACCGTTGATAATGGGAATTGAACCGTGCTTTGCAAGTGATTCAACCTCTTCCTGGTCGAAGGTTCTTATCATAATACCGTCGAGGAATCTTGAAAGAACTCTTGCAGTATCCTGAACGGGTTCGCCTCTGCCAATCTGTAAATCCTTTGATGAAAGGAAAAGCGCAGCACCGCCAAGGTCAAACATACCAACCTCAAAGGATACTCTTGTTCTTGTTGAGGATTTTTCAAAAATCATACCGAGGGTCTTTCCTTCAAGAATATGGTGCTTGATTCCTGCCTTTTTTTCGGCTTTGAGTTTATCTGCAAGGTCAAGGGTTTCAAGTATCTCTTCCTTTGACCAGTCAATAAGTTTAAGTAAGTGTTTCATTGTAACTACGCCCTTTCGCTAAATAATAAATTATTATACACCTTTTTCCCTGAAAAGTAAAGTTTATGAGCATTAAATTCAGCCGAAAATATGCTCAGAATATAAAATAAAACGAGCAACAAAAAGTTACTCGTTAAAATTAAAGATAACTGTTTCAGTGAAAAAAGAAACAGGTGTACCGATTGAAGAAAAATGAGCTTTTTTCATCTTTTCCATATCGTTTACACCACCTGTCTGAACATTCTTTTGGTGCCGGTGGTGGGACTCGAACCCACACGCCAAAGGCACACGATTTTGAGTCGCGGTCGTCTGCCAATTCCGACACACCGGCATTTCATTTTCAAGATATTATATAATACTATAGGTGCATTGTCAAGAGTAAAAATCAACTTTTTAAAAGATAAAATAATTAATTTTTTGCATAGGGACAAACCTTCATACAAATTCCGCAGACTGCTCCCCTGCCTATGTGCTTGAAATGGGTTTTCATATAGTTACTACACTTTTCCGGGTCAAACATATCCTCTCTATTGGAATCGGCACTCCATTCAATACCCTTAATTGCGCCTGAGGGACAAGCCTTTACGCATCTGTCGCAGTCCCTGCAGAGTGAAACAGGCTTAACGTTACTTGCATCAAACTCGCAGTCAGTGAAAATTGAGCCGAGTCTTACATTTGAGCCGTACTTTTCGTGAAGGAACATTGAGCTTTTTCCGATTGTACCAAGGCCTGAAAGAGCCGCTACCTTTTTGTGGGAATATCTTCCCATATAGTTCCAGCCGTCCTTGTTTATACTCTGTGAAGCAGCAACGGTGATATATTTAAATCCTCTGCTCTGCAGAAAATTGCCGCATTTGAAAAGCAGAGAGTCTATAAAAGCGTTGACACTTCTGTAGTGGTTAAAGTAGGTATGAGTAGGCTCTGCACCTATTTCGTCAACAATTGCATCAGAAAGATGCACAATTATGCTCACTGCATAGCGGCAATCACCGAAGTCTCCGTCGTCAATTCTGCAAAAGCCAACGTCGGCAGCTCCTTCTTTTATGAGGTATTCTCTCAGTTCGTCCTGAATTTTCATTTAAATCAACCTTTATAATAAAATAGCTTTTTTGCAATTTCTGTCTTTTCGGGAATACTGTTTTCAAAAACAACAGTTCCCCCCTCTTCTTTTCCGTTCAGAAGATTTTTGCCTTCAAGCACTCTTCTGCACTGTCTTGCAGCACCGAGTCCGCCGTCAAACACAAGCACATCTTCACCTAGGATTTTCTGTATGGTTTTTCTTGCAAAAGGAAAATGCGTACATCCGAGTACAACTGCGTCAACCTTACCGTCTTTGTAGGGAGCAAGTATTTCTTCAAGATAAGCGATTTCTTCCTTTGAATCAAGCTCACCGCTTTCAATATACTCCACAAGCTTCGGTGCAGGAAGCTTAATAAACTCAGCCTTATCCTCATATTGAGACATAAGATTCAGGAATTTTTCTTCCTTAAGAGTAAGAGGCGTAGCCATTGCAAGCACTTTAGGATAATCCATAGAAAGTGCAGCAGGCTTCAATGCAGGCTCAAGACCGATTATGGGATAATCCGGATACTTTTCCCTAAGGTGCTTTGCTCCGGCGCTTGTTGCAGTATTGCAGGCAATAACCACAGCCTTACATTCCTTTTCCCTCAGATAATCAAAGGCTTTTTCTGTAAGATTTTTAATTTCATCCTTGCTTTTTGTTCCGTAAGGAGCATTAGCAGAGTCGCCGAAGTAGAAAAAATGCTCGCCGGGCATAATTTTGCTGAGCTTTCTTAAAACGCTGACTCCGCCCATACCTGAATCAAAAACACCAATAGGACTGTTCTTACCGTACACTTTTTTCAACTCACTTTCTGACAAAACTCCGCAGGACTCCGTAGTAGAACCCTGCGGATATTTTAATTTATGCTCTGTGCCATTTTACACCCTGAGGTGTGTCTTCAAGCACAATTCCCTGAGCCTTGAGTTCGTCTCTGATTCTGTCAGCCTCAGCCCAGTTCTTATTCTTTCTTGCTTCATTTCTTGCTTCAATAAGTGCTTCAATTTCATCGTCAAGTGAAGCTGTCTTACGATTATAGAGAAGACCAAGCACGTTCATAAGCTCGTCAAACACAGTAATTGCGTACTCTGTGAGTTCCTTTGACTTAACGCCCGTAATGTTTGTGTTAAGGTCACGTACAAGCTCAAATACAGCACCGAGAGCCTCACCTGTATTAAGGTCGTCTTCCATAGCTTCAATGAACTTATCCTTTTTTGCATCAATAAGTGCTTTAATTTCGCCGTCATTTGCATCTGCCTCGTCTTTTGCATTTTTAAGAGCAAAATCAAGATTATCACGGCAGGTGTAAAGTCTTTCAAGAGAAGCCTTGCACTGCTCAATTGCGTCAAAGCTGTAGTTGATGGGACTTCTGTACTGGCAGGAAATCATAAGGTATCTGATAGGCTCATAGCCGTACTGTGCAGCTACATCACGCACTGTAAAGAAGTTGCCGAGAGATTTTGACATCTTAACCTTGTCAACAGTGATAAATCCGTTGTGCATCCAGTATCTTGCAAAAGGAGCACCGTTGCAGCATTCACTCTGTGCAATTTCGTTTTCGTGGTGTGGGAAAATAAGGTCCTGACCGCCACAGTGAATATCGATTGTATCGCCAAGATAACGTCTTACCATAGCTGAACACTCAATATGCCAACCGGGTCTGCCGTGACCCCAGGGTGATTCCCAATAGGGCTCACCGGGCTTAGCATTCTTCCAGAGAGCAAAGTCCATAGGCTCTTTTTTGACTTCGCCAACATTAATTCTTGCACCCGCTTCAAGGTCTTCAAGAGGCTGATGTGAAAGCTTGCCATATTCATTGAACTTCTTTGTGCTAAAGTAAACGTCACCGTTTGCCTCATAAGCATAGCCCTTTTCAATTAGAGTTGAAACGATGTCAATAATTTCGCCGATGTTTTCAGTTGCCTTGGGATGAGTTGATGCTTCACGGATATTCATACCTTTAGCGTCAACCCAGAACTCTTCGATGTACTTTTCAGAAATATCCTTGAAGGTAACGCCTTCTTCGTTAGCCCTGCGGATAATTTTATCGTCAATATCTGTAAAGTTCTGAACAAAATTTACCTTATTGCCTCTGTATTCAAGGTAACGGCGCATAACATCAAATACGCAGAGAGGTCTTGCGTTACCGATATGGATAAAGTTATACACTGTAGGACCGCAGGCATAGATTTTGAATTCGCCTTCCTTTAAGGGTATAAGGTCTTCTTTTCTTCTTGTGAGTGTGTTAAATACTTTCATTTGTATTATTCCTCCAATTCTTTGATTTTCTTTTTAAGTTTATCAATTTCAGCATTGAGTTTGCAGATTTCCTGAGATATGGGGTCAGGCGTATGGATATGGTCGAGTCGGTCAACACGCTTACCGTTGCGTTTTACAACTCTTGCAGGTGAGCCTACAGCCGTTGAGTTTTCTGGTATTGCCGAAAGCACAACAGAGCCTGCAGCAACGTTTGAATTGTCGCCTATTTTAAAGGGTCCGAGCACCTTCGCACCTGCACCTACAAGCACATTATTGCCCAATGTAGGGTGTCGCTTACCGCTGTCTTTACCTGTACCGCCAAGGGTAACCCCCTGATAAATTGTGCAGTCGTCACCGATTTCAGCTGTTTCACCGATTACAACACCGGTACCGTGGTCAATGAAAAACCTTCTGCCGATTGTTGCACCGGGATGAATTTCGATTCCGGTTTTTCTTGCTGCACGCTGAGAAATCGCTCTAGCAACAAGATACATCTCATGTTTATAAAAAAAGTGTGCTTTTCTGTACATTCTCACAGCTTTGTAGCCGGGATAAAGAAGCATGATTTCAAGACTGCTTTTAGCAGCAGGGTCACGGTCCTTGACGCACTGCAAATCTTCTTTAAGTCTTTCGAACATAGTATATCACCTATATAAAAAATAAATACCTCTGCAGTAAAAACTACAGAGGCGTATTGACGCGGTTCCACTCTGATTTATAACTCTTAACCGTTAACGCCGGATTACGCCCGAAGATACTCGAAATCTTTCCCCACGGGTGCTGATGGGTGCATTTCACTGCTCGTTCAACGGAACACTTTCACCTTACTGTCCCTCTCTTGGAAGAATTAAAAGCAGATACTTCTCCCTTTTAACGCATTTACTTTCAATATATTATACACAGAAAAGGCTGTCTTGTCAATTACTGAGAAAAGATTTTTATTTCCATTCAGGCAAAGCAAAACAGACGGGATAAACCCGTCTGTTCAAAACTTAAAGTTTAATTATTTTGCTGTCTTTGTGTTGATAGTTGTATACTGATTTGACCATACTGTTGCGCCGTCGTACTTGTAGTAAGCCTTAACAGCGAACTTGTAAGTTGTTCCAGCCTTGAGTTCTTTAACTGTGTAGCTTGTCTTACCCTTAACTGTAGCAACTGTTGTGTACTTCTTGGTCTTTGTGTTGTATACGTATACTCTGTAGCCATCAGCACCCTTTACTTCTTTCCATGTAAGCTTAACAGCGCTCTTGTTTGACTTGTAAGTGATCTTACTTGTCTTACCGGGAAGAGTCTTGAATGCGCCTTCAATGTATTCTGTAGCCCATACTGTACCGTCGTCGGTCTTAGCGTAAGCCTTTACAGCGAATTCGTATTCTGTACCAGCCTTAAGGTCTTCTACCTTGTAGTAGTTCTTGCCCTTAACTGTAGCAAGTTTCTTCCAGTTGCCCTTTGAGTTCTTAACGTATACTCTGTATCCGTCAGCACCCTTAACAGCGCTCCACTTAAGAGTGATGTAGCTCTGTCTTGTTGTCTTAGCAACAAGCTTTGCAGCCTTGCCGGGAACTACCTTGTAGGAAATTGTGCCTTTACCTTTGTAGTTGCCCATGAAGTTGATTGTGTAAGTGAATGTGCCGATTTCTGAGCATTCTTCCTTAGTGGGAAGTACAAGTGTATAGTCTTCGCCCTTAACGAGCTTTGTGCCGTTAGCGTCTGTGATTGTAAGACCGGGTCTCTTATACTTTCCGTCGTAAGCAACAACGGTGTATGTGAGCTTCATGCCAGCAATCTTAGCGATTTCTTCTGTTTCGTTGTAATCGTTGCAAAGAGTACATGTCTTTGTGATTACACCGTCAGCCTTAGTTGTAGCAGGAGTTACAACGGGTTCGCCGAGAACGTGGCTGAGCTTTGAGCCAACCTGAGTTCTTGTATCTGTAGCGTCACATCTTGAGCACTTGCCTGATTCTGTACCGTCTTCCTTGCAAGTAGCATTGTTATCTGAAATGTAAACGAAGTTGTGGCCGAGAGCTGGTCTGTTAGCTTCTTCGTATGTGTCAGCGCAGCGAGTACATGTGAACTTAGCGTAGCCGCCTTCAAGGCAGGTAGCTTCTGTACCTGCAGCAGGCTGATAATCGTGTCCGAGTGCGGGGATTGTTGTTTCGCCTTCCTTGTAATCGCAGCGAGCGCAGTGCTTTGACTGCTTACCAGCTTCAAGACAAGTTGCAGCAACGTCAACTGTGTAGTCAGTATTTACAGCATGACCGAGTGCAGGAATTTCCTCAGTAGCAACTGTTTCTGAGCAACGTGTGCACTTCTTTGACTTTGAACCCTTTTCTGTACATGTAGGTTCCTTATCTGTTACAAAATCAGCGGGAATATCGTGACCGAGAGCATCGATGGGAACGATTTCGCTGTATCCACACTTATCGTAGTAGAAGCACTTAGCTTCCTGTTCGCCTTCTTCAAGGCAAGTAGCTTCCTTGATTACTGTGAAGTCTGTAACCTCGTGGTCTGTCTTTGAGCCGGGGTCAGCAACTGTGTTCTTAGCGCCGCAGCCGTTTGAACATGTAGCTGTCTTTGTACCGTCCTGATAGCAGGTAGCTGAACCTTCGTCATAGTAGTATGTGTCAAACATATGACCGAAAGCGTCAACCTGATCGTCTACATAGTGTGATTTACACATTGAGCATGTGTAGGTTGTGTAACCGTCTTCTGTACATGTAGGCTGAGTTACTACGGGCTGATAGTCGTGGTCAACAATAGCCATTTCTTCAACCTTTGTTTCATCACAGCCTGCGTTTTCGCACTTGTGGAGCTTAGCACCCTTCTCTTTACATGTGGGCGCTGTTGTAACTGTACCTTCGTCCCACTTGTGGCCGAGTGCAGCAAGTGCTTCTACGTCCTTGTCTGTACAGCCATTACGCTTACAGCTTCTCTCTCTTGAGCCTGCATCTGTACATGTAGCAGCCTTTGTTTCTGTCCATGTACCCCAGTCGTGGTTTTCATTCTTGGGAAGAACAGATGTCTTTGTTGCACCGCAAGCACACTTTGCTGTTTCTGAACCTTCAGTTACGCAAGTAGCAGCACTTGAAGCAATAATTTCTGTGTAATCATGGTTTGCAAGGTCTACATAAACACCACAGCCTTCTCTCTTACAGAGCTTACCGTGCTGAGTTTCGCTTGCCTTTGTGATTGCAACACCTGCAACGTCGTGACCGAGAGCAGGAATAGCTTCGTTACCTTCAATCCACTTTTCGCAAAGTTTACAATATTTGCCTGCTGTTGAACCTTCTGTTAAGCAAGTAGCAGCAACAGCGTCCTTTGTTTCAACGCTTTCTGCAGGGTGGTTAAGAGCAGAAATTACTGTCTGAATCTTTGTAACAGCACCGCAGTCCTTACACTTTTCACCGTCACTAACGCCGGGTTTTGTGCAAGTTGCAGGTGTGCCGGGGATAGTTACTTTTTCACCGCTGTGAGGGCAAGTTTCTGTACAGCCGGCATTTGTGCACTTACCGTCTGTGCCATATCTGTGACCTGTAGCTATTACAGGTGTCTGAGGTACGAGTACTTCATTACATACTGAACATTTCTTACCTTCAGTTTTGCCTTCTTCTGTGCAAGTAGGAGCAACGGCAGCAAGTGTCTCTTCTGTGTGAGCTTTCTTATCTGTTACTGTCTGAGCAACAAGAATTTTACCACAAACTGAGCACTTCTTACCTTCTGTGAGACCTGTTGATGAACATGTTGATTCAACTGCTTCAAGTGTCTCTTCAGTATGACCTGTTGCGGGAATCTTAAGGTATTCATCTGTAACAACCATAGGATTGTCAATTGAAGGATACTGCACTTTTACACCACACTTACAAAGATAGTGTGCCTTCATGCCGTTTTCTTCACATGTAGCGCTCTTCGCGTTTTGGTATTTGGAGTCAACATCCTTAATATGTGCACATTCAGGTTCTGCAGGTGTTTCACCTTCACCAGGTGTAACAACTTCTGATGAACCAGCATCAAGTGTAGTTGTCTCTTCACCTTCAGCAAACACGCCGAAAGGTACCATTGTTATTGTCATTACAACAACAAGAGCAACAGCGAGTATACGCTTAAAAACTTTTCCTTCTTTCATTTTATTAGTTTCCTCCTGACTTTCCCCGTAACCGGGGTTATTTCAAATTTTGGTAATTTCAAACAAGGTGCAAAGGAAAATACACCTTATCTGTTAATCATAATAATACACTGTTTAAGAATAATTGTCAACCTAAAAAAAGTGAAATTTAGACGAAATCAGGTTTTTCTCATATAAAAATATCGCTCTTTAAATTGTATATTTTGTCGAAGCCACAATCCTTAATCAGAGCGTATGCTGTGTCGTATCCGAAATCCAGTCCTTCCACCTTATGAGAATCGCTTGAAACGGTGACTCTGCCGCCCAGTTTCTGAATTTCTTCAAGGATAAATCTTGAGGGATACGGCTTTGTTCTGCCCTTACGGTACATGGCTCCGGTGTTTACCTCAAAGAGCATTCCGGGCTTTTCTTTAAGAATTTTTCTTACTGCACTGAGTGCATTTTCACGGTAAACCGGGTCGTTTTCGTCAAAAATTTCCGTCATTTCGTTGAACTTCAGAATAAGGTCAAA
The DNA here is from genome assembly GCA_045121655.1 of Acutalibacteraceae bacterium. GTDB lineage: Bacteria > Bacillota > Clostridia > Oscillospirales > Acutalibacteraceae > UBA6857. Next base: position 10,339 of record JBGVGM010000158.1, read on the forward strand.
ATGACCCACTAAAGTTACGGGAGTTTTTATAATAAAGTCGCTGAGAAGCTCAAAATACGCCTTTGCAAGAAGTGACGGATTGCCGCCGAATCTTTCATTAATGCAGCGCCATGTTTCCTCAGCGGAATAGTCAAGACAGTAAATCTCATCACCGTATCTCAGCTGATGCACCGAGCCAATTGAATAAGCAAAATCAGAAAGGTCAACGTCGGTATAATCAGAATCAAGCTCAATTCCGCAGATAACTTCAATCTTGTCTTTGTATTTTTCCTTGAGACGGTGAATTTCCTCTATGTAAAGCGGAAGCTTTTCCTTGGTCATTCCCCAATCGTTAGGAAAATCCATTGGTGAATGTCCTGAAAAGCCCAGAGAGTCAAAACCTCTTTCGATTGCGCCTATTACCATTTCTTCGGCTGTGTTTTTTCCGTCGCAGAACTGCGTATGGGTGTGACAGTTGGATTTAATCATCCTTTCCCCTTCTTTCTTTTTCCCTTATAAAGGCGACACCCCGTATGAAGTGCCGCCTTAAGATTATGATTTGTTGTGAGGCTTCTTGAAGATTCTCTTCTGAGTTCTGTCTCTTCTCTTTTCTTTACGTGTCATCTTGTAATCGTACTTTCTTCCGCTTACTCTGTCGTAAAGAGGAGTTTCAAGAACTGCTGATTCAGTATCTCTTGTTTCCGCTGCAGCAAGGATAATAAGTCCGTTATCATCGGGAAGAGTAACTTTGCTTACACCTGCTGTGTCGATTTCATACATGAAGAAGAGAAGCTGCTGAGCTGCGTTGTCGCCGTTTGGTGAATGAGTATGAGTGCACTCCCATGCGAGCTTATCAGTCTTGATATTTGCAACCTCAGAAAGATTGTAAAGGTCCCACATACCGATTCTGTCGTTGATTGACTGAACCTTAACAGCCTTTTCCTTACCGTCAAGAAGGAACTTGTATTCCTTGTCGCCGTAAAGGCTTGCGCCTACAAAGTAGAACTTGTTGCCGTAAACGGGAATTTCCTGACCCTCACAGATAAGTGCGTTGTTGCCTTCGCCCCAGATGTCGCCTGTGCCGAATTTCACGCCGCCGCATTCAATTGTCTTCGGGAAGATTTCACCGGGAATTGAAACGTTGATTGTGGGAATTGAAGCAGAATTTCTGTTGTGGTTAAAGGTAACAATGTCTCTGTTATAGGGAAGCTCAACTGCTGTGTAGCTTGTTTTCGGAGCATAAATGCAGCTTTTGAGAGTAACTGCAAAGGTTTTAACCTCGTAGGGTGTAACGTCAAATACGAGTTTTCCGTCGGTAACATTTGCTGCACCGATCTCTTCTTCCATACCGTTAACCTCTCTCGCGCTTTCAATTCCTGCACCGAGAGTAAGAGTAACACCGTTTGCTGCCTTGTTCGCACCTTCATTGACTCTGATGATGATTTCGTCGCTGTCCTCAGCCTTCTTCATAGCACGGATAATAACGTCGCTGTTGCTGATTGTACCGAAGGAGTATTCAGTACCGAGTGTACCGCTGTGCTTGCCTGTAGTAAAGGCGGCAACAGGCTGATCAAAGAAACGCGCATTAAGCTGGGTACCGTTTGAGTAGTCACCCTTATGCGAGTAAATTGCGTAGCCGTATCTGTTAAGACCAAAGTCAAGCATACCCTGAACACTGTCGTGTCTGTAGTAGTTCTTGGGTGAGTGAAGAACTGTAAGTCTGAGTGTTCTTTCATCCTTCATCATCCAGCCGTACTTTGAATCACTGAATACTGAAACGCCCCACTGACCGCTTGAGTCGGTTATATCAGCCCACTTCTGAGCAGCAACCTCATAAAGCTTCTTGTTAGCTGTTTTGCGGTTGATTGCACCAAGACCAAGGTCAAATGTACCTGTCTTGTTGCTTACGTTGAAACAGAAACCGTTGTGGAGTGCTCTTCTGAACTCCCTCCATTCAATTTCGTTGTATACACTTACCCAGGGACAGCCTGCAGTAAGTGAAACGATGTATGAGAAGGTTGATTTCTGACACTTCTGTGTAACCTTGAGAGAAACTCTTACGGGACCCTTTTCGAGAATCTCGCACTGGCCTTTTTCCGCAAATTCCCAGGGATATTTATCGAGCTCGTCATAGCGAAGCTCCCATGCAGCATACTCCTTTGCACCCTTATATTTGTTAAGCTCAAATCTGATGGGCTTTTTAAGGATTTCTGCACCATTGTTCATTTTATCGGTGATTGAATGGATGTCGCCGTTTGCATCAACTCTTACAACGTACTTGAAGTTTTCAATTACGTTTGTATTAATACGAAGACCTGTCTTCATTCTACAGGGCTCACTACTGTATCTTACGTCGAGAGCCTTGTATCCCATGGCAGGAACGTAAGCTGCAACAGTGATTTCCATCATACCGTCTTCAATCTTGTTAACCTGAGAAGGAACTTCCTTGCCGCTTGCTTCGTAAACCTTTACAAACTTATGTCCGTTTGCAGGAATCTTCAGATCAGCTGCAGCCATTCTTGGCTGTTCAATTGAATTATTAAGTACAACTGCGATGCCCTCAACAAATGAGGTGTCCATATTCTTTATGATTTCCGCTGCAGAGCCTTCATAGGCGTTTGTAAGCTGGTTAGCTGACATTACAAGGTCATTCCATGAACGCTGATAAACTCTTTCAACTGATGTACCTGTAATATCATCGTGGAAGGTGTGAGCAATTGTTCTCTTCCAGCCTTTGTCGATTTCTGATTTCGGATATGAAGCACCGCAAAGACTCATAGCCATTACGCTGTTTCTTTCAGCCATATCGGCAATTTCTTCGTTTCTTCTGTTCATTCTCTTGCTGAATGCTCTTGAAACGTATGAACCTACTCCGTGGTCTGTCATAGGAAGCTCGTTTTTCCATACGGGAAGCTTTTCAATTGCTTCGTCAGAAAGAGCTGCCATATCGTCGAAGAACTCTGTGGGGCTTGAGGAAAGAACCTTGATTTCTTCTTTATCATTTTCAGCCATTTCCTTTGTAAGAGTTTTAACTGATTCTTCCTTAGGAGCACCGCCTACGTCACCTACGCCGTGGTAAGCAAAGGTAACAGGTAAATCGTGCTTTTTGATGTTATGTTCAAGCTTTGAAAGAAGGCTCTTCTTTGTTCTGATTTTGTGGAAGGTTGTGCAATATGATTTTGCATCAAGTGAAGCAAAAACCCTTTTCCCGTCAGGACCGTACCAAAGACCGATATCATAAGGAATACCGTAAGCACTGCCCCATGAAAGCTTCTGAGTTGAAAAGCCCTTAAGCCCTGAGTGGTTCATAATTGAGGGAAGAGCATAACCGAAACCGAAGCAGTCGGGAAGGAAAATATCGTTACTCTTCTTGCCGAACTTCTTTTCAAAATACTTGTTACCGTAAAGAATATTTCTGAAAAGGCTTTCAGGTGATGGTACGTTTACGTCGCCGTTTTCAAAAGCACTACCCGTAACGTTCCACTTGCCCTCTTTGATATATTCTCTGAGCTGCTCAAACTTTTCGGGATAGTACTCTTCAAAAAGCTCGTATCTGTATGAGCCTTCAAAGTTGAAGCGGTAGTCGGGATAATTGCTGAAGTGGTTGAAGTTCTGATCAAGGGTTTCCTTGAGACAAACGTTGATAACATGTTCAAAATCCCAGTTCCATACAGTATCAAGGTGAGCTGTTGCTATGGTATAAATTTTCTTTTCCATGTTCATTTAACCTCTCTTTAAAATTTTTCAGAAGGGGTATTATTTTATTCAACAATAATCTTGTTGAACACTTTCTTGCCTTTTTTAACAATTACGTGGCCTTTTTCAAAATCTGCACGTGCTATTGTATCTGCAAAGCTCTTGGCCTTTACATCGTCAACAGCTACACCACCCTGTTCAATAAGACGTCTGCCCTCGCCCCTCGACTTGATGATACCTGCTTTGATAAGCACATCAATAAGAGAAACTGCACCATCTGTGAAATCAGCTTCAGAAAGAACTGTTGTGGGCATATTGTCTGTGTTCATATTACCGCCGAAAAGAGCCTTTGCAGCTTCGTCAGCCTTCTTTGCCTCCTCTTCGCCGTGAACAAGAGCTGTAAGCTCATAAGCGAGAATCTCCTTAGCCTTGTTGAGCATACTTCCTTCCCATTTTTCCATCTCTTCAATCTGCTCAAGAGGAAGGAAGGTAAGCATCTTAATGCACTTTATAACGTCAGCGTCGTCAACATTTCTCCAATACTGATAGAAATCGTAGGGACTTGTCTTTTCAGGGTCAAGCCATACTGCACCGCTCTGTGTCTTACCCATCTTCTTACCCTCTGAGTTGAGAAGAAGAGTGATTGTCATGGCGCCTGCATCCTTACCGAGCTTTCTTCTGATAAGCTCAGTACCGCCAAGCATATTGCTCCACTGGTCGTCACCGCCAAACTGAAGGTTACAGCCGTATTTCTGGAAGAGCATATAGAAGTCATAGCTCTGCATAATCATATAGTTGAATTCAAGGAAAGAAAGACCTTTTTCCATTCTCTGCTTGTAGCATTCAGCTGAAAGCATTCTGTTAACTGAGAAGCAGGCACCCACCTCACGGAGAACCTCAATGTAGTTAAGGCCCATAAGCCAGTCTGCATTGTTTACCATAAGAGCCTTACCCTCAGAGAAATCAATGAATCTGCTCATCTGCTTTTTGAAGCATTCACAGTTGTGCTGAATTGTTTCCTCAGTCATCATCTGACGCATATCACTTCTGCCTGAGGGATCGCCGATCATAGCTGTACCGCCGCCGATAAGTGCAATAGGCTTATTACCTGCCATCTGAAGTCTTTTCATAAGGCAAAGAGCCATAAAGTGACCTACGTGAAGTGAATCTGCTGTCGGGTCAAAACCGATATAGAAAACAGCCTCGCCATTATTAACAAGGTCGCGTATTCTTTCTTCGTCTGTTACCTGTGCAATAAGTCCTCTTGCAACAAGTTCCTCATATACTTTCATTTTTATTCTTCCTTTCATGCAAAGTAAAATCTGTTATATTCTACTTAGTTTTCATTTTAAAGTCAAGTGTTTATATATTAATATTGCCGGCACTCAATTTTTTGCGTAAGAAATCAGTTCTTCTGCAGAGCTTAGTGTCTTTTCAGTGATTACGTCACCGCCAATTATACGGGCAATTTCGTTTATTCTTTCGTTTTCGTCGAGAGATCGTACACTTGTGTATGTGTTGTCCTCCCCTGTATTCTTTTCAATGAGAAGATGGTTATTACCGTAAACTGCAATCTGTGCAAGATGGGTTACACAAAGCACCTGCTTACCCTTTGCAATTTCTCTCATTTTATAAGCGATTTTCTGCGCTGCTCTTCCGCTTACACCGGTGTCGATTTCGTCAAAAATCATAGTGGACACCGTATCGGTATCAGAAAGAACACATTGAAGAGCAAGCATAACTCTTGAAAGCTCACCACCTGAGGCGATTTTTGAAAGGGGCTTTGGAGACTGTCCCTTATTGGCTGAGAACAGGAATTCGACATCATCCATACCGGTTTTCGTCGCCTGGGCTTCTTCAAAATTCACAGTAAACACAGCGTCGGGCATATCAAGGAATCTTAACTCTTCCATAACCCTCTGTTCAAAATCAAGAGCCGTAATCTTTCTTAAATCGGAAAGGCAGCAGCCTTTTTTGAAAAGCTCCTCACTGAGCTCGTCAATTTCCTCTTCAAGCTTTTCAATAAGCTCGTCGCTCATAAAAATGCTTTCGTATTCTTCTTTGATCTTATCAAGATAAGAGAGCATTTCCTCTTCAGTATCACCGTACTTTGAGGAAAGTCTGTAAAGAATATCAAGCCTTTCTTCAATTGAATTTATGTCGGTGTAACCGCTGTCGCTTTCGGAAAGCGAAGCTGAAATTTCCGCTGAGCAGTCGTTGATAACGTACTTGAACTCTTCCAGTGATGCGTAGATATCATCGTACTTTTTGTCGTAATTTCTCAGCTCATCGAGGCATCTTGAAAGCTCATAAATTCCTGAGCTTATACCGCCGAAATCACTGTCTCCGTTGAGTATCACATCAGCTTTTCTCAGAGCGTTTTCAATTTTTTCCTTGGACTGAATCTTTCTCTTTTCTTCTTTCAGTTCTTCTTTTTCGCCGATTCTGATATTGGCGCTTTCCAATTCATTAATCTGATACTTCAGAAAATCAAGCCGCTGTTCCTTGTCAAAATCGGTGTTTCTCAGTTTTCGGAGCTTTTTGGTTGCCGTTCTGATTTTTTCATAAATCTCAAGGTACTCCCCTAAAAGCTCGTCACTGTCTGCAATATCGTCAATAAACTTAAGGTGATAATCCTTTGAAAGCAGATACTGGCTGTCGTGCTGACCGCAGATTGAAATAAGGTCTCTGCCGATATTTTTAAGCATAGTAGCCGTAACGTTGCAGCCGTTGATTTTTGAACTGCTTCTGCCATCAGAAGAAATCACTCTTGTAATAAGAAGGCTTCTGTCGTCCTCACAGTCGATTTCGTATTCACGCAGCTTTTTCATTACCTCGTCGGAAACGTTTTCAAAAAACGCCGTTACTCTGCCCTTGTCGGCTGAATCCCTTATAAGGTCACGGCTTGTCCTTTCGCCGAGAACTGCGTTGATTGAGTCAATAACAATAGATTTACCTGCGCCTGTTTCACCTGTAAGAACATTGAGACCTTCTTCGAAAAAAATCTCTGCCTGCTCTATAACGGCAATATTTTCAATTTTTAAACTAAGAAGCATAGCTGAGATTCCTTTCCTATTTTTTTAATCAGATATTTATCTGCTTTGTTCTATTATCTTTCTGACACTGTCTTTAAATTCCTCAGCGTTGGCTTCATCTCTGCAAAGCACAAAAATTGTATCGTCACCTGCAAGAGTGCCTACGATTTTGCTGAGCATAAGGTTATCAATTGCCGCACAAGCTGCCTGAGCCATACCCGAGAAACATTTAATAACTACCATATTACCTGCATAGTCTACATCTGTTACAGAGTGGGAAAGAATTGAGCTGTATTTGCCTGAATGGTCCTCACCCTCACCTGAAGAAACGGTGTATCTGTACTGACCTGCTTCAAAAGGTGTTTTCACAAGCTTCAGTGCCTTGATATCTCTTGAAACCGTAGCCTGAGTT